>WTHE01000416.1 GCA_011523315.1 Candidatus Binatota bacterium | reverse complement strand
TGTATCGCCAACCAGGGTTCGTATTGCCGAGCCAACACCGCCGGGTAGTTGACGTCGGCGCCGCGCAGATACTTGTCCAGAAAGGACCGGACGATGTCGTTGTGCATCCGGTTGACCAGCCGCCCGTCCAGGCGACCGAACGGGCGTATAGCGATAGGATTGCTGTTGCGGGCGATGAAGATGGAGAAGTCGGACAGCGAGTAGTGCGTGATGTCCTCGATCCACAGCCGATGCAGGTCGGAGCGGAGTCCGGCGGTCTCGTGCCGTTCGTAGGCAAAGTCGGTGATGATCTGCCCGACCTCGTCGTCTCCGCCAGGAAAATTCTTGACGATGAAATCATAGTCCGAGTGCAGGACGAGCATCGGAGCCGGCATGTTCGTGTTGAACGTCGTTTGATACCGCTCGTCACCGTCGATATTCACGACTGCCGCACACCGGGTATCGACCAGGCAGATGGCTGCGGCGACAGAGCCGCCAAACGACATGCCGAGTTGACCCGTCGCTTGCAAATTGCTGGCCGCCACGATGTCGTGGACACCTGCGGGGACCTCACCCCTCTCCAACATGTCATGCACAAACGTGCGGTCTGCAAGCCACAGCGGGGCACTGAACGTCGTCAGTCGTTGCCCGGACTCGTGGGCGAGCCGGTAGCGGGTGAGTTGAGCCGACCGACGCGCGGCGAAGTCCTGCGAGGTATACACCTCAATAAGCTCCTGTGGAAATCCCGACCGCTCCACTCTGGCGAAATAGTCTCTCACGCTTTGCAGCATCGCCGGGTCCATCCAGGCCACTTCCCCGTCCGGGAAGACCGTGGGGGAGGACTCGTAGGTGTGCTGCACCGAGTAGGCGATGTAACCGTGGCTGGCGAGGTGCTCCATCAGTATGGTGTTTTGTCCCTTGAATGCCCGGTAGCCGTGGCTGAAGATGACCGTGGGCCTCTTGTGCGCGCTGGCCCTGAGCGGCGCGTCGACGTAGGAGTTGGTATCGCTGTACGTCAAGTAGGGAAAGAAGCGCGGACCGAGCGGAGAGGCGTCGCCGAGTCCACGGGCCGTCGTCTGTGCTTCGAGGCGTGAGAAGTACGGCCAGACCTCGTAGCCCTCGACCGTTTCGGCCGGATACCAGACGCGGACAGCCAGCCGTCTGGGTTGCTCGGGCGCAGCGTCGAATAGCCCTATCCGGCTGGGGTCGGTCAGCACGAAGTCTCGCACCCCGACCGGGTGGGGTCCGGTCGGTTTCGGCAGGTCAACGATTGGGAACCAGTAGAATGTCAGGGCGGCGAAGATCGCGAGTCCGCTCAGGATGAGGCCACAGGTGGCGTACCCCCACCCGTGGTTCACGATCCGCGGACGGAAACGACCGGCCAGCAAGATCGCCAGCAAGACCGCGGCAGCGAGGACACTCGGCCCGGCCTGCCATCGAAAGTTGACCATCGCCACTGCGGACACCGTGGCGGTGGCGAGCGCCAGCCCGGTGAGCAGGGCCAGACGGCGGGAACGACTTCGGTGCCACCACAGCACCACCGCACACACCAGCAGGGCAATAGTTCCAAGATCGACCCAGAACATGCGGAATCTCCTATGCCTATCCGCCCATCAGGGTTTCGATCCGCTCTGTGGCACGACCGGCAGTTTGTCGAGCGTGTTTGGCCAGGGAACTCATGGATTCCTGTTCGCAGGACAGGCAGATAGTCCTTTCCATCGCCTGGGTCAGCTCGGTGTCGTGCCCACGGTCGCCCGCCGTCATATGCCAAATGACCTCAATGTTGCGCAACAGGCTCGACGCGTCGGCCAAATCCTTCACGATCTCTTCATCGATCAAGTCATCACCCGACAACTGCTCGAAAACAGCGCTGGTATCGAGGTCGAGCAGGCCGTCACGCTCGCTCCCGTGCATGACCTTCAAATAGGATGCAAGCTGATCCAGGTCATCCAAGCCGCCGCAGGTATTCCTCGGCAGCGGCACCCCTCCGGTGCCGCTGCGAGCGGTCAAGCCTGCCCGCAGGCTGGCCATCTCACTCGTGCCCTGGACGCGCTCGCGGAACTCGGCGAGCACCTCGCGTTTGACCTGCTGAAAGCCTTGGACTATCGCTTCGTCGCCGTAAATCACTCTGGCTTGAGCCAGGGCCAGGACAGCCGTGAACGAGGCTCCGGCCCGCCAGCGCTCCCGAAAGTCGGTCAAGGACACGGCAGCGCCGCTGCTGCCGAACCTGCCGTTCGGTGTTGTAACGCTGCCAAACAGCATGTTTTCTCGGGCGAGTGAGCGGGAGGCTTTCATGCACTGCGTGGAGAGGCGGTCGTAGTACTGCTCCGGTGTCATGCCGTTGGAGCCGTTCTCACCATCGGGCTGATAGTCATAGAGGTACAAGAACTCCAGCTCGTCCTCGACTTTCACGTCCCGTCTGCCCAGACGGTTGCAGGCGACGACGGCGAACTGACCACCAGCCATCGTCCCGACTTTAGCCCTGAACTCCTCGGCCACGGCATCGACGACGACACCAATCGAGGTATCGATCATATCGGCGAATGTCGCTTGCGACATCCGAGGTTCCATATTGCCGCGGAGCAGGTGCATGCCGACCTGGAAGACCCTCGTGTTGATCCAGGAACGGGCTTCATCCAGGGCATCGCCGAGGTCTACGACCGCATCCGACTCCGCAAGAACAGACTTGAGTTCGGCGACCTCGAACTCCTGGGAATAAAAGAGCCGGACCAGCCCGCGCCGTGCGACCTTTAAGGACTCCGCGTCCAGGCCGAGGTTGTCCGGGACGTGCAGATTCGTGAAGGCACTGTCTTCAAGGCTGTCAAGCAACGCCGGATGTCTCTCGGCCCAACGACTCCAGCGGACCGAGGTCTGCATGATTTCCGTGACGAGCGCGAGCTGCCGCGGTCGCGTGCGGTAGAGCTTGCTATCGTACGCCCGCCAGGAGGCCCGCTCGACATCGGGATAGAACCGCTCTCGCCAGGCATCTACGCGCGGATCGACAATCCTGAACCACAGCGGAGGGATCAGGGCGAAGGCAAACATAACGGTATAGTTGTAGGGCAGTTGGGGGGCGCTGTCTTCGTCGAAGTGCTGGAGGAGCGGATACGGTCTGCTCGCCCTGCGATGGTGGTCGGAGTGACGCTGTACGTTCCATAACGCCCAATTCGAGAAGCGATGGCTGGAGTTCCAGGAGTGCCGTGGTTGTGTGCGTTCGTATCTCCCGCTCGGCAGGAGCCGCCGTGGCAACGCGTAGTGCTCCACGTAGTCGATGATGCGCAATATGGTCATGGCGATGAGCGAATGCAACAGATACAGCCCAACACCGAACCAGCCACCCATCCAGGCGTAGAGCACTCCCCATGCTGCGGTCAGCAGGTTGTAACGCCAGAACGGATTGGTCGGATGCCAGGCGGGAAGACCGAGCCGAGCGAGCCGGTCGCATTCGGCACGCCACGTCTCGATCAGGTTCCTGAACAGAGCCCGAGGGAGATAGCTCCAGAAAGATTGCCCCTTGGCAGCAAAGACCGGGTCCGTCGGTGTCCCCACATGCCGGTGATGGATGAACACATGCTCGGTTTGGTAGTGCGCAAACGCGATCGAGCTCAGCATGACCTCGCCAAGCGCGCGCTCCCACTTCGCCGTCCGATGAACCAGTTCGTGGCCGGTGGCGATCGCGTGGGCGGCCACTTTGCCGAGGATGACCGTGAGCGCGATGCTTTCGCCCATGGAAAGATGACCCGGGATGTGAATCTGCCAGAACGTATAGACAGACACACCGAGCTGACAGGGCACCCACAACCAGAGCAACAGGTTGTAGACCCAGAGTTCGCGTTCGGGTGTGGATGTGTCGAGATTGGTGGTGCGCAGTCCGAAGGTCAGGTCGCCCATGGTCACCCAGACCCAGAACGGAATGGCAATGACCCAGCCGCCCTCGTGGCTGGCAATCACCAGAAAGATGAGCAGTACATACGGCAGTGCGAACGGCGTTGCGCCCAGAATATGTTTCATGTACCCGAATCTCCCGACAGTTCCGCGCACTTGCCTCCAATCAGGAAAGCGTTCCACCAACCGTCTCTTTCCTCAGACAGCCCCTCAGGGTGGAGCCGCCCGTTGGTTCCGAGAGAGTAGGGGCAGGCCGCGACCATACGCCATTCCGTTTTCTCTGTCGCTACCCATATGGGCCTGGATTGCCACAAAAAGCGGTGTGGCTTCGAGGCTGTCTGGCAGGCGTGCTGCGC
>WTHE01000028.1 GCA_011523315.1 Candidatus Binatota bacterium | reverse complement strand
ACCACCACGACGGGGACGACGCCTGGCGGGCGATTGAGACGATGGAGGCGTGTGGTCTGCCGGCGTCGTATCAGGAGCGGTTTCTGGGCACCAACGCCCGCAAGCTGTACAACATCGAAGCCCCGCGCGAGTTCATCCGCGAGCGGGTGACGGAGATTGAGCGGCCGGACTGGTGGCCGACCGAGGCCGAAGTCCAACACGCCCTGCAACCCGAGGCCGCCCTGCTGCGACCCTACGGCGAGGGCGGCAAGCGGGTCAACGGCCGGGCCAACGGCGCCAACGGCCGAGCCAACGGCCGGTCAGACACTAAGACGGGCGACCCCGCCCAGGGAGCCCGGGCATGACCGACCGCAAAGGTTTTGCCGTCTTTGACGCCAACTCGCACGTGGTCGAGCCGCGGGCGGTGTGGGAAAGCTATCTGGAGCCCGAATACCGGACGCTGGGAAAATCCGCCCTGTGGCGTGAGGAGGGCCGCTACGGCTCCTACCTCAAGGTCAACGGCAAGATGTTCCGCGACCCGATGAATCCGAATATCCCCCGCTACGCCATCTGGCGGCCGGGCATGAGCTGGGAGCAGGTCGGCGAGCTTGACCCCAACACCCGCCACGCTATGACCGAGGGCGCGTCCGACCCCCAGGCCCGGCTGCGCGATATGGACGCCATGGGCGTGGACCAGGCCCTGCTGTACCCGACCTGGTTTGCCGAGGGCTTCGCCCTGATCGAAGACCCCGACGTGGCCTACGCCCTGGCCCGGGCCTACAACAACTGGATCGCCGACTTCTGCGCGGCCGCGCCCGAGCGGCTGTACGCCGCAGCCATGATTCCCCTGCAAAGCATGGACTTCGCGTGCGAAGAGCTGCACCGCATCGCCGCCATGCCTTGCTTCCGAGGTGTCTTTCTGCGGCCCATGTTTGTCGAGGATCGCTACTACACCCATCCCTACTACGATCCGTTCTGGGCCGAGGTCGAACAGTCCGGCCTGACCCTGGCGGTCCACCCTTCGGCCGGTCTGTGGAACCCGGAGTGGACCTCGCACGGACCGTTTGCCGAGAAGGTCAACGGTCGCCTCAACCAGGTGTCTTTCGTGCGGGAAGCCGGCGGCGGCCCGTTTGCCGGCGGCGGCAACGGGACCAACTTCGCCTTTGTTGCCCAGCAGCCGATCGGCCATCCCATCGCCCAGATTCTGTCGCCCTGGCTCGACAACCATATGTTCGTGGCCGCGACCCTGATCGGCTTCACCGTCATGCAGCGCTACCCCGCCCTCAAAATCGTCATGGCCGGCGGCAAAGCCTCGTGGATGGAGGAAGTCCTGGAGAAGATGGAAGCCTCGACCCGGACCATTCCCCTGCTCCACCACTACCCGGTGCGGACCGACGTGGAGGAGATGTGGGAAGAAGGCCGGGTGCTGCTCGGCTTTGACGCCGAGGAACGGCTAGTCCAAAAGCTGCCCCAGACCTTCGCCCACAAGATCGTCTGGGGCTCACGCTATCCCCAGCAGGACACGACCAGCGCCTGGGAGGCGATAGAGCAGCTCAGACAGGCGTATGTCGATGAACCGACCATCGCCCGTATGCTGGGCGGCAATGCCGCCGAACAGTTCGGGATTCAACCAGTACTGAATGATGAACGCTGAATGATGAATGATGAACGGCGGACAGGTGTTTGCCGTTCATTTTTTGTTGCGTCGCCCGAAGCCGAACAGCACCTGGGCGATACGACGCATCTGAATCTCTTCCGCCCCCTCAGTGATCCGATACCGCCGGTGGTGGCGCAGGATGTGCTCGAAGGGCTTGTAGCGCGAGTAGCCCAGGCCGCCGTGGACCTGCATGGCCCGGTCGGCCGCCTCGCACACCAGACGGTTGGCCCGGTAGTTACACATGGCGACCCGGTCGGACAGCCGGCGGGCGACCTCGGGTTTGGACATGCCGTCCATCTGCCAGGCGGTCTGGTAGATCAGCGTGCGCAGCATGGCCGCCTCGGTGTGCAGCTCGACCAGCGGCCACTGGATGGCCTGATTGACGGCCAGCGGCCTGCCGAACGGCTTGCGCTGCTGGGCATAGGCGACCGCCTTGTTGATGCAGTACTGAGCCGCGCCCAGCGATGAGGCGGCCTGACGGATACGGTTCTCGTGGACAAAGTGCTGGGCCACGGCCAGCCCCTCGTCCGGCTCGCCCAGCACCGCCCCGGCCGGGACCCGCACGTCGTGGAGCGCAACCCGGGCGTGGTCGGTCGGCATGTTGAACGTCCACAGGTATTCCTCAACCACAAAGCCCGCACTGTCGGTCGGCACGATGAAACAGGTAATCCCGCGTGGGTCGCCGTCCTGGCCGCTGGTGCGGGCGAAGATGAGATCGTGGCTGGCGGTGTGGACACCCGAGTTCCAGGTCTTGGTCCCGTTGATGCGCCACTCGTCACCGTGGCGCACCCCTCGGGAGTCCATCCAGGTGGCGTCAGACCCGTGTTCGGGCTCGGTCAGCCCAAAGGCAATGTGCAGCGAGCCGTCGAGCATGCCGGGAATCAGCTCGCGCTGCTGCTGCGGACTGCCGAAATCGCGCAGCATCAGCACGACCGGCTGGTTGGCCACGATGGAGCTTTCGTTCTGCAGGTCGTTATGCAACCCCAGACCCTTGGCGGCCAGGTGCTCGCGGATGAGCGCCATGGCCAGGTGCGAGCCGTCCTGGCCGCCGTACTCCTTGGGCAGACCAAACCGGTAGTGACCGGCCCGGTCGGCCCGGCGGCGCATCTCGGCCAGCAGGTCTTCCCACTCCGTGCGCGGCACCCCGCCGTTTTCAAAGTCGGTCCGAGCCCATTCGCGCCGGTGGTCGAAGAAGCGGATGTTGTCGTCTTGCTGCTCGAGCGGCCGGATCTCGCGCTCGATAAAGGCATCAAGCTCGGCCAGATAGGCCCGAATCTCGGCCGGGATCTCGAAATCCATTGGGTATGCGCGGTGTTGCTTCGGGCGGCGTGCGCCCGAAGCGGAGAAGAAGGCCGCCGCGGTTCAAGAGCGGCTCAGAACCGCGGCGACGGAACGTGGTGCCTCAGGCGGCGATGGCCAGCTCGCGCTTGGCCTCGTCGTCGGCCGTGGGTTCCTCGACCTTGTACAGCTTCTGGCCGTTCTCCCACAGGATCTTGCGCCGCACCGACTCCTCACAGTCGGACAGGCCACCTTTGATCCGGGCGTGGACCTCGTCGCCGTACAGCGAGGTGGGATGCGGAAAGTCGGTCTCGAACAGAATGTTGTCGGCCCCGACCTTGTCGATCAGCCGCCGCGGGGCGAGCTGCTCAAACCAGTAGCAGGCGTAGACGTTGCGGGCGAAGTACTCGGACGGCAGCAGGTCGAACTCGGGGTGCTCCTCGGCCACATCGTTGCCGTGGAACTGATAGTCCAGGGCTTCGAGCGCAAACGGAACCCAGCCGATACCGCTCTCGACCGAGATGAACTTGATCTCCGGGTAGCGGGCCAATACGCCGGACATGATCAGGTCGTTCAGCTGCATGGCGTTCTTCAGGAAGATATCGACCGACAGTTCGGTAAAGGCCGCCATCCTGCCATAGGACGCCATCTTACTCTCCAGCAGCCCCAGCTCCATATTGCCCGAACCGATGTGGAAGCTGATCGGCAGGTCGAGCTCAACCGCGACTTCCCACAGCGGATTCCAGTGCGGGTCGCCCAGCAGCGGCTGGTCAAAGGACTGCGGCTCGCCGGTAAACAGAATGCCCTTGTGGCCCATCGCCGCGCAGCGACGGACTTCCTTGACCGCCGCCTCGACATCCCAGAATGACAGCGAGGTGATGGGCAGCAGGCGGCGCGAGTCGGCCAACGCCCACTCGGTCTGCCAGTCGTTATAGATCTGCACGCACGACAGCATCAACTCGGGATCGTTCAGCTTCAGGAACTCCTGGGCGCCAAAGCCGCCGACGTTCGGGTACATGACCATGGCCCAGATGCCCATCTTGTCCATATACTTGAGCCGTTCCTTGGCGTCGTAGGCGCCGGGGTGCATCTCCTCGTAGTTCTTGGGCGGGTTCTTGAAATTGCCCACCCCGGCGGTAGCGGACGGGCGCGGAGGGGCCAGCATCGGCGTGCCAACCACAATCGTCGACTGCCCACCGTGGATCCCAGCGTCGATGCGCGCCACGAGGTCGCGGATCGAGTCGGGGGCACGCCCAGGATGGCTGTACGGAGTTTGCGTAACGAGCGTATCGACGCTGGTAATCGTCGA
>WTHE01000039.1 GCA_011523315.1 Candidatus Binatota bacterium | reverse complement strand
TAAGCTGCTGGCGGCTGAAAAGTTGTGTTGAGGGCTTCTGGGTCGTAGGAACAGTGATGGATCCAGCGAATGCTCGGTCAACCAAGCATCGATAGCCGAGTGCGTTGCATTTACTTTGTCAGTAATGGATCCATCCGGAAGGTCAGGCGTCAAATCGTGGGGTTGAATCTCATATATCCCACCACGTTCATCATCAATGGGACCGTCGTGAACAGATATATGACCGGCGGCTTCCACCAGGACGTAGCGAGGAGGCTTTTCAATTGGACGGATGAAGGCCTCCCAAAACTCTTGCAAGTACACATTACGATTTCGCGAATCGGACGATAGTCTATTCCGTGGAAATAGCTCGCGGATGTCTTTTGGCAAAGCAACCGAAAGAGGTACAGCACCAATTTTTTGTTCCACCTCAGGAAACTGTACAACACGGACCACGGGATTCTGTCGGAGAAATTCTGCAAGCCCTTTAGATAGGACAACGCGACTTTCGGGTACTATCCGATTCAGATAGATGCCAATGGAACTGAAGTAACAAACGGCCTGAGTATTGGCCCAATGTTTGTCGACGTAGTCCTGAATTGATCGTTTCGTTTTAGACGTAATATCTTCCGACTCAGCCATTTTCTTGTCCCCTATAAAAGAACTGATTGGATCCTTGCAGGAGTTCGCGTGCATTGTCAATAAATGCAGGAAGGAAGCACGGTCTTGATTCCCTGCAAGAGTCAAATATCGGCATATTACGGCGAGTCGTCGAGACTGCGGATCAGCTCCATGACCTGTTCGAGCGCGGCGATCCGGTCATTGAGTCCGTCGGCCTCGACCCGCAGGGTCAGCCCGTCAATCCCGGCTCGCCGATAGGTCTGGAACCGCTGGCGCACCATGCCGAGCGTACCGATCGCGCCGAACTGACTCACCATGGCGTCCGGCACGATCTCGGCGGCTTCTCTACGCTGGCCCGCAATCCACAGCCGCTGGACCGCTTTGGCCTCGTCCGCAAAGCCGGAGCGCTGAAACGCGGCGTTGTAGAAATTCGTTGTGGCCGAGCCCATGGCGCCCAGGCTGAACGCCACCCCCGGCTTGCGGGCGGCGATCAGCTCCTCGACATTATCGCCAATCGCCACCGGGCAGGTCGCGTGCAGCTCAATAGCGTCCAGGCTCCGGCCCGCAGCCTGAGCACCGCGACGGATATGGGCCAGATGCGCCTCAGCATGATCGGGCGAGAATGAGGTGCCCAACCAGCCGTCGGCCGCCGCCCCGGTATACTCCAGCGCCTTTGGCGCCAGGGTGGCCAGAAAAATGGGAATGTCCACCGGCGGATGGTCAATACGCAGAGCCTTGCCCTCACCGCCCGGTCGCGGCAGGTGATGAAAGCGACCGCGATAGCGCAGCTTCTCGCCCCGAAAGGCCAGACGGACAATCTCAACCGTTTCCTTGAGCCGGGTCAGGGGCGCGCGAAAGGCCACGCCCTGCAGCCCCTCGACAACCTGGGGACCGCTGGTGCCCAGCCCCAGCACAAAGCGTCCCTGGGACAGATCGTGCAGGGCCAGGGCGCTCATGGCGGTCATCGACGGTGTGCGGGCGCTGATCTGCATGATGCCGGTGCCCAGCCTGATGCGGCTGGTGTGGCCGGCCAGATAGGCCAGCGAGGTCACCGCGTCCTGGCCCCAGGCCTCGGCCGACCAGACATAGTCCACCCCCAGGCGCTCGGCCTGGCGGACAAACTCCAATGTGTTGCGGATATCGGTTCCGGTCGCGCCACCGACTGTGATAGATGTCTTCATGCGTGTGAGATACCAGATTCGCACCGCAAAATCACGATCGGAATCACGACAAGAATCACAACAAGGAGGCGGCATGAACGCTCGCATCGCACCGCTGAGAACGGCCGACCTGCCCCACCGCAGCCTGTCCTTCTGGCGCATGACCGGACCGGGCGCAGTGCTGGTCGGCCTGTCGATCGGGGCCGGCGAGATTGTGCTGTGGCCGTGGATCACCGCCAAATTCGGGGCCAGCATGGTCTGGGCCGCAGCCCTGGGGGTCTTTCTGCAGCTGTGGGTGAATATCGAAATCGGCCGCTGGGCGATTGTCACCGGCGAGGCGCCGTACACCGGCTTTGCCCGGGTGTGGATGGGCTTTATCTACGCCCTGCTGTTCGTCGGCTTTGTGACCCTGTTCCTGCCCGGCTGGGCGCGTATCTCGGGCGCGGCGCTCAAGGCGCTGCTGTTCGGCCCGGACGGACCCGGCCCGGACTGGATGTGGACCGGCCTCACCTTTGTGTCGGTCGCGCTGGTGCTGTTCGGCCCCAAGGTCATGTATCGGGCGGTCGAGCGGATCACCATCGGGCTGGTCGTGTTCATGACCCTGGGTCTGATCTTTGTCGCCTTTCAGGTCGGCACCCTGGACGCCGTCGGCGAGATGGCGCGCGGGCTGCTGAACTTCGGCCACATCGAGCTGGACGACGAGTTTCCCTTCAGCCGTTTTTTTGGCGCGGTGGTGTTTGCCGGGGCCGGCGGAGCCGGCAACCTATGGTACGCCTTTTATCTGCGCGATAAGGGCATCGGCATGGGGGCGCGCATGCCGACCCTCAGGAACCCGCTGCGCGGCGGGGCCGATACCGGAACGCCGACCGGCTATACCTATCCCGAGACCGAGCCGAACCGTCGCGCCTTCAAGGACTGGCTGCGCTGGGTGGTGTTTGACCAGACGCTGTACTTCTGGCTGCTCAACAGCTTTACCATGTTCCTGTTCATGTTCGGCGCCCTGTGCGTGCTGCGGCCGCTCGGCCTGGTGCCGACCGAGGGCCGGATTATCTGGGACGAGTCGCTCATCCTGGGCGAGAGCCTGGGCAGCTTCGGGCGTTATCTGTACCTGGTCATCGGCATGGCCGCCCTGTTCAGCACCCAGCTGGTGGCGGTCGACGGCGGCGCCCGGGTGTGGGCGTATATTGTGCGCAGCTGCTTTCGGTTCGGCCGGCGTGTCGATCAGGCCAGACTCTATCTGCCGTTTGCCGTCGGGTTCATGCTGGCCGGCACTGCCAGCACCTGGTTCTTTGAGCAATACGCGGTAACCGGACTCGGCTTTATTTTCAACGCCGCACTGCTGGGCGGTTTCTCCATGGCCATGTACGTGCCGCTGATGCTGTACCTCAACCTGCGCTATCTGCCCGCCTCGGCCCGACCGGGGCCGGTGTGCATCGTCATGATGCTGGTGGCCTCGGGCGTGTACGGCAGTTTTGCGCTGTACAGCCTGTGGACAGCGATTGTCTAGGGCGCAGCGTCAAAAACCAGCCGGCCGGCCGCGTCCTGGGCCGCCAGTCGGGCCATCAGCTCGGGCGACAGGCTGATCTGCCGCTGCTCGGGAAACTTGCCCGGCTCCAGCCCGGGGCGCAGGAAGAACCCGCCTGCGCCCAAGAGCATCTAGGCGCCCGAGTCACCGAACACGACCGGCTGGACCTCCGACTCAGCGAACGCGGCAGCGACTGGAGCGTCTCCCGCGAGTCCTGGAGCAGCGTCTCCGGTCAGCTTCGTCGATCCGACCCGTGGTTCTCGACCCCTGACATCGCCTCGCCAGCTGGCCGTCCATCGAGGCCGCTCGGTCAAAGCAGCAGATTCCGGATTCTATCGACTTGCCTGCGGAGCCAATCCGGCTCTCCCAGTTCCCAGGGAAAGAGATGGATGTCGCTTGCCTTGGCGCGATTGTGCACTGGGCAGAGGAAGAGCTGGTTCTCCGCCAGGGTGGGACCGCCGAGAGAGTACGGGAACAAGTGGTCCGCATGGACATCATACAGGTTCTCAAGCGGACAGGCCGAGAGCCAGATCCGATCCGCCATGCACCCTGCGACAGGCCGACTGGCCGTGGTCGAAAACCTGCGGGGACCGCGGATAGACTGTCCAACCTCCGTTTCTCGCTCCTTGTAGAAATCTGGATGTACCAGAGCCATGGCTTGAGGCAGCGCAAGCCTTCCCCCGTCATACTCCGCCAGAATCTCCCTCCACTCCCGGCTTCGGGACTCCTCCAGCGCCAAAAGGTACTCTTCGCCCCGTTCGATCCGATTCTTCAGCGTCGTCAGGTCCATGGCACCAGCAATGCTAGGGTTGGGGATTCCAGTCGATCCGGACGTCGGCCGTCGATGTCTCGCCGCCGTAGTGTTTCAATGTGAACAGCAATTCCAGCGGATTCTTGTGCGACGACTTGTCCAGTATCATTCCACCGCCCCTGAGCACCTTCCTGTAC
>WTHE01000590.1:2615-4242 GCA_011523315.1 Candidatus Binatota bacterium | reverse complement strand
GATGTCGCAACAGCGGAGCAGGTCGAAGCCAGACTCAAGAGTCTGACTGAAGAAAAGCAACCGTTACCGCGCCTCGAAAGATCTATAGCCATTATGCACAAGGAGATAGCGGCGCTGGTTCGCCTGGCGCGGGGCAAGAGCGACGAAGCCATAGCCCTCATGCAGGAAGCCACCGCACTGGCACAAGACCTGGGTTTGCCCAACGGAGCCGCGATACCGATTAAACCGGGCCACGAGCTGTATGGAGAAATCTTGCTCGAACTGGGTCGGCCCCAAGAAGCGACGGCCCAGTTCGAGACTTCCCTGCTCAGGATGCCGAATCGTGCGCTTTCGTTACGTGGCTCAGCCAGGGCAGCTGCCCAGAGCGGCGATACGGAGACCGCTCGGCAGCGGTATGCACAACTCGTACAGATTTGGGAAAGTCGAGGGACGCCTGAAGTTCTGCAAGAAGCCCGGGGCTTCTTGAAAGAGCAGGCGTCCCGAAACAAAACAGCTGGGCAAGAAACCGATTCCCTGGGGGCAGCGCCCGGCGGGCTGTAAGGCACCCCTAATACAAAACCTGCTCGTCCTTGAGGCGGGCGATCTCCTGCTCGTCGTAGCCCAGCACCTCGCCCATCACCTGGTCGGTGTCCTGACCCAGCAACGGGGCTGGCCAGCGCACCCCGTTGGGCGCGTGGCTGAACAGCCAGGGAATCCCCATGTGGGTTCGGGTGCCGACCTCAGGATGGGCCAATCGCTCAAAGAAGCCGCGGGCGTTGAGCTGGGGATCCTCGATCAGATCCTTGCCGCTCATTGACGGAAATGCGGCCACCCCGGCCTCTTGCAACTGGTGGGTCACATCCCACTTTTTCCGCGCTGCCGTCCAGGCGCTCAGCACGCGGTCCAGCTCCTCTTCGTTGGCTTTGCGGTTCGCAGCGCTGCCAAAGCGTGCATCCTTGGCCAACTCGGACCGGCCTATGGCTCGACACAGGCCGGTCCACTCCTCATCCGTCCCACAGGCAATCGTGACCCATTCGTCCTCACCCGCGCAGCGGTAGCAGTTGTGGGGAGCCATCCACGGGTCGTGATTGCCCCGTCGGGGGGGCTGGGTCGCGTTCATGGCGTAGTCCATCCAGCCTTCGGCCACCAGCACCGCAACCGCCTGCCACAGCGACACGTCGATATGCTGGCCCTGGCCGGTCCGCTGGCGGGCGACAAGAGCCGCACAAATGGCCGCAGCGGCGTGGATACCGGAGGTCGGATCGCCGTAGGCCATGCCGACTTCCTCGGGCGGACCACCCTCATAACCGGTGATCGACGACAGGCCGGTCAAGGGCGGAATGGCCGGACCGTAGGCCATGTAGTTGCGCTGGGGTCCGGTTTGGCCGTAGCCGGAGATAGAGGCCATAATGATATCGGGCTTGACGCGCCTCAGTTCGTCATAGCCCAGGCCCAGCTGATCCATCACTCCGGTAGCAAAGTTCTGGAGGACAACATCGCTCTTGCTGACCAACTCCTTGGCCAGGTCTCTGCCTCTGGGTGTGGTGAGATTGAGCAGCAGGCTCTTCTTGCCCTGGCCCCACTGATTGAACAGCGCACACCGGTTCACCCCCGGCTCCATGCCTTTGGGGTAGTACAGCAGGCGTCG
>WTHE01000590.1:0-2515 GCA_011523315.1 Candidatus Binatota bacterium | reverse complement strand
TACGGGGCTCCCAGGTGGGTCAGCCGGCCGGCCCGGGGATGGCTGACATCGACAAAAAAGCCTCTGGCCTGCAACTGCTCCTGGTCGGCCAGTTGGGCCATGCTGAAAACCGGGGCGAAACAGATCCGTCGATCCTGGCCGACCCGAAACAGCTCTTCGACCTTCCAGCCCTTGACCCAGTCGGCCAGGTAGGTCCTCAACACATCCTGGTTTTTGCTGCGATTGGCCAGCCCCTGAAAAATCTCCCACTCAGCCCACTCGGGATTGCCCATCAGATCGACCAACCGCTGCCACTGGTCTTCTTCTCCGACAACCAGGAACATCAGACCGTCCTGGCACGGAAAGATATCCCAGGGGTACAGCGCCCGCTGACCCAGACGGGTGGCAACCTGCTCCTGATAGGTGTAGTTCGGGGCGCTGATGTCAACAAACGAAGCGATATAGGCCTGAGCGGAAAAGTCGATGTGTTCGCCCAGCCCGGTCTGCAAGGCCATGTTATAGGCCGCCAGGGTAGCGGTCGCCGCTGCGGTGGCGACCTGGAAATCGGCCTGATGGCCGGCGGCCTTGAGCGGCGGCAGCTCGGGCCGGTCAGAACCGCCCGGACTCAGCCACGCCCAGCCCCCACCGTGGGCAACGGTCAGCTCATAGGCGGCGTAGTCCTTGTGCGGGCCGCTGAGGCCGAAGGACGTGATGGAGCACATGACCAGGCGCGGGTTGCGCGCCTGAAAGGCGGCGTAGTCGAGACCCAGGCCGGCCATGCGTGTTGGAGCATAGTTGTGGACCACGATATCCGCCTCCGCGACCAGCTCCATCAGCCTCTGGCGCTCGCCGGGCAGGTCGAGGACAACGCTGTGTTTGTTGGTGTTGAGATACAGGAACAGGCCGCTCTGTTCGGGGTCGGGCACGCCGTTCGGAAACGGGCCGCGCTGCCGGACCACGTCCCCGCCGGGCTCTTCGACCTTGATGACCTCGGCGCCGAGATCGGCCATCAGCTTGGTAGCATAGGCCGCCGACACCATGTGTCCCAACTCAATGACCTTCACCCCGTCCAGTCCTTGCATAGTCGTTCCCCCCTTACAGACTGTCGCCGACTTGTGTCCGCCGGCGCCGCTTCACCGCCGACGTTAGCACTTCGGCCAATTGCACTGCAAGAAAAAAGCGTCGGCCAAAAACCGTTCTCCAGCCGTAGACCCGACCCCGTGTTCGGGTTACTCTGCCAGACACCACACCGCAAGGAGGGACAACCATGTTAGGAGCTGTTGCACACGTCGGGATTACGGTCAGGGATATGGACAAGGCGGTTGAGTTCTACCGCGATACCCTGGGCCTCAAGGTCATCGGGGATGTCACCATCGACGGGCAAGAGGCTAGCACCGTCACCCAGGTCCCCAACACCAAACTGCGCGCCGTGTATCTGCGCTACAAAGACGATCCGACCAGCCCGCCGATCGAACTCCTGCATTTCATTGAACCGGGAGAGACGGGCAAGCCGTATCCCGGCCTGGCCAACCCCGGCATCACCGAGGTCGCCTTCTGGGTCAAGGACATCGACAAGACCTACGAAGACCTACGGGCCAAGGGGGTAGAGTTCTATTCGGCTCCCCAGCTGTTTGACCTCGAGGGCGAGGGCTACGGCAAGGTCAAAGCGGTCTATTTCCGCGACCTCGACGGCACGACCCTGGAGCTGATGCAGAACTGCCCGGACTGAGCCGCCGCCGAGCCTGTCCCATATCACGCCGCCGGGTGGCCGGCGGCCGCTCAGAGCTGGCGGATGTCCATCCAGTCCAGCAGGGGCTGGTCGGCCACCTCGGCGCTCTCGGCCAGAAGTTCCAAGACATCCATCGACATCCAGTAGCGCACCCGCCCCAGCCACAGGTAGGGCGTCTTGACCGAGTTATTGACCTCGCCGCCGTGCAGCGAGGGGATGAATTTCCGGGGCGGGATCGCCTCCACCCACAGCTCGGCGCCGAGGTTGCGCCGCACCCAGGCGTGCGAGTCGGGATGAATCAGATCCCAGCTGCGGGGCTCGACAATCCGGGCTTTTTGGCAACGCATGTGTCCCCCCGCCGCCCTACGGGCTTATATGACGCCTTGAGCGGCCAGCCGCGCGATCTCCTCGTCGCCAAGTCCGGCTTGGGCCAGCACTTGCCGGGTGTGCTGGCCCAAGAGCGGCGCACTACTCTTGAAGTCGGTCACTCGGTTATGGCCGTCGGTTGCGGCCGACACCGGGAAATGCAGCTCGCGGTCGATCTGGGGCTGACGAATGGCCTGAAACGTCCCCCGCGCCTGAAAGTGCGGATCGTCCAGATTCTCCTCGGGGTAGCGCACGCTGGCCCATAGCAGGCCCTTGGCCTGGGCCTTGTGGTAGACGTCCTCGGCGGTCATGGCGGCGACAAGCCTGTCAACCTGGGCGCTCAGGTGCTTGTTGGCCTTGGCCGGGGAGCTTTCGCTCAGCTGACGGTAGGCGTCCGACTCAAGGTCGTGCTCAAGGCCGACTTCGTTCAGCATTTCGGCA
>WTHE01000433.1 GCA_011523315.1 Candidatus Binatota bacterium | reverse complement strand
GACGATCATTCCCAGCCGGAAGGCGACGCGGGACTATCAGAGGAGGCAATCATCGTGCAAGACCCGGCGAGTCAACCTGCGGGTGACCGGGCGCGACTTCAGTCTCGCCCGCGCACGGGTGCGGGAGGAGAGCATTCCGTACCAGACGCTTTTGCCGAGTGTCATCTACACATACCTATCGGGTCGGCTGGTCGAGGAGGGATGGGGCGGACATCCTCAGCTTGGCAGAGAAAACCGCACGTTATTGTAATTTAGACCTAAAAGTTAAATAGTAAAATTTGTTATTGAGAAACTGTGAATAAGGATTGCCCGATATGCGGCGCGAAGAAGTCGGCAGCTATGAAGTGACAAGTATCGGCGGTGAGCGTGTTCGCGCCTTTGTGCCGGCACCGTTGCCGCCGAAACCTGACCTGATTCTGGACGGCTCGCTGCAACAGACGCTGGAATCGGCGGTGCTTGCCCTGGGTCGCCTCGACGGCGTCGCAACGCTCCTGCCGGACGAGACGCTTTTTCTGTACGCCTACGTGCGCAAAGAAGCGGTGCTTTCCTCTCAGATCGAGGGCACGCAGTCGTCGTTGTCTGACCTCTTGCTCTTTGAACTGGACGAAGCGCCCGGGGCTCCGCTCGATGATGTGGTCGAAGTCTCGAACTACGTGGCCGCGCTTGAGCATGGCCTGCGTCGTCTGAGGGAAGACTTCCCGCTGTCCAATCGTCTGATCCGCGAGATTCACCGGGAACTGTTGTTGCGCGGGCGAGGAAGCGACAAGGACCCCGGTGAGTTTCGCCGCTCGCAGAACTGGATCGGCGGAACCCGGCCGGGCAATGCCACTTTCGTGCCGCCGCCACGCACGGCCGTACCCGACTGCATGACGGCGTTTGAGCGTTTTCTCCACGCCGAGGAGGACGGGCTGCCCGTACTGCTCCGGGCAGGGCTTGCGCACGTGCAGTTCGAGACTATTCACCCCTTTCTGGACGGCAACGGGCGCGTGGGGCGACTGCTCATAACGCTGTTACTGTGCCAAGCCGGCGTGCTGCGCCAGCCGCTCCTGTATCTGAGTCTGTACTTCAAACAGCACAGGGGCACCTACTACGCCCTGCTGAATCATGTGCGCCACACCGGCGATTGGGAAGCGTGGCTCGCCTTTTTCCTCGAGGGAGTGAAGCTGACAGCCGAGGGTGCGGTCTCGACCGCCCAACGCCTCTCTCGGATGTTTCAGAACGACCGAAACCGGATTGAAGAAGCCGGGGGCCGGAGAGCCGGGTCGGGACTGCGCGTGCATGACGCACTCAAGTCGCAGCCGATTTTATCGCTGCCCGCAGTGCGCCGCAGTACCAATCTGTCCTTTCAGACAGCCTCCTCGGCAATGGAACTGCTCATCGCCCACGGGATTGCACGGGAGATCACGGGAAAGCGTCGCGGCCGATTGTTCGTCTACGACCAGTACTTGTCTATCCTCAACGAAGGAACCCAGGCGGAGGCTGATACATGATCGCCGGCCTCAATCCCTATCCTGCCTATAAGGACTCCGGCGTGCCGTGGCTGGGGGAGGTGCCGGCGCATTGGTCATTGCTCCCCAACAGAGCCATGCTTCGTCGTCGCAAAATTTTGGTTGGAGAGCGCTACACTGACTACAAGTTGCTCTCACTTACAAAAGCAGGTGTCATTGTTCGAGATGTTTCCACTGGTCGTGGAAAATTCTCGACTGACATGGGCACCTCCCAAGAGGTCAGATGCGGCGATTTCGTGTTTTGTCTGTTTGATGTACCGGAAACGCCGAGGACTGTTGGTCTTTCTCCACACGAAGGAATGATAACCGGCGCATACAGCGTCTTCGAGTGTGACGACCGGATGCTTGCACGCTACTTGGAGGCCTTCTATATCGCTATGGACGACCGGAAGCTTCTGAGTCCTCTTTACTCGGGGCTTCGCAATACGATTCCGACTTCTCGGTTTCTGAGTATGAAGGCTCCGGTTCCACCTCGCGCTGAGCAGACCGCCATCGTCCGCTTCCTCGACCACACCGACCGGCGCATTCAGCGCTACATCCGCGCCAAGCAGAAGCTGATCGCGCTGCTGGAGGAGCAGAAGCAGGCCCTCATCCACCAAGCCGTCACCGGCCAGGTCGACGTGCGCACCGGCCAGCCCTACCCGGCCTACAAGCCCTCCGGCGTGGAGTGGCTGGGGGACGTGCCGGCGCATTGGCAGGTCCGGCGCCTCAAGTGGGTAACGCGGTTGCAGCGCGGCTATGACTTACCCGCAGATCAACGCGTGCCTGGTCCATTTCCCGTCGTGTCTTCCGGCGGTTTCATTGGTACACACACGGAGTCGAGGTGTGCTGGTCCAGGAGTTGTTATGGGCCGATATGGCTCTACCGATGCAGTCTTTTATGTTGAACAGGATTTCTGGCCGCACAATACTTCGCTTTTCGTCGCTCACTTTCAGGGTAACACGGAGAAGTGGTGCTACTACCTGCTGCGGTCTATTACTAAGGCTGACCACGCTGGAAAGTCCGCTGTTCCAGGGCTTGACCGCAATGACCTCTTTCAGATTGTTGTGCCCGTTCCTCCTGTGGACGAGCAGCGAGAAGTAGTGAGGACGATAGAACTAGCGACACACAACCTTGACGAAGCGTTCTCTGCTGTTCAACGCCAGGTCGCCCTCCTCAACGAATACCGCACCCGCCTGATAGCCGATGTCGTCACCGGCAAGCTCGATGTGCGCGAGGCGGCGGCACGGCTGCCGGATGGAGAAGCCGAACCAGAGCAGTTTGCTGCGGCTGAAGCTCTGATTGGTGCGGCAGATGCTGAGCGATAGCCGATTCTGAAGATTGACCGCAGCCGGTCAGGATGCTGTGTTGCCAATATGAACAAGGTCGCGGTGAAACCGTCAGTGGTTCGCTGGGCGCGTGAGCGCTCGGGAAAGGACATGGCTGACTTGGCGAAGCGCTTCCCGAAGCTGCCGCAGTGGGAAGGCGGTGAGGCGCAGCCGACGTTTAAGCAATTGGAGCGGTTTGCAAAGGCGACGCTCACACCCCTCGGAGCCTTGTTTTTAGAGGAGCCGCCGGATGAGAAATTACCGGTTGCTGATTTTCGCACCCTCAAAGGCCGGCAGCCGGCGCGGCCGAGCGCGGCGCTGATGACTACCGTGCAGCACATGCAGCGGCGGCAAGAATGGATGCGCGAATATCTTATCGAGGCAGGCGAAGAACCTCTTGCCTTCGTCGGGACTGTCACGTTGGCTTCGAGTCGCGTGGACGCGGCCAACACTATCCGAAGGACACTCGGTGTCGATGATGGCTGGGCGAGCACGCACCCTACATGGTCCGCCGCGCTCCTTGGGCTTCGGCGGGCGGTGGAAGAGATCGGTGTTTTGGTCGTCGTCAACGGCGTCGTGGAGAACAATACGCGACAGAAACTGGACCCGGAGGAATTCCGGGGATTTGTGCTCTGCGACGATTACGCGCCTTTAATCTTCATCAACGGAGCGGACTCCACGTCTGCTCAGATGTTTACCTTGGCGCACGAACTGGCCCACCTGTGGTTGGGGACAGGCGGTGTGTTCAACCTGGTGGACCTTCAACCGTACGACGATGATGTTGAAAGATTTTGTAACGAGGTTGCGGCGGAAGTGCTCATTCCGGGAGACGAGCTTGATGGCTGCTGGCCAAGCGTGGCCAAGTCGGCCGAACCGTTTCAAGCGCTGGCGAGGCGCTTCAAGGTCAGCCCCCTCGTGGCGGCCCGGCGAGTGTTGGATCGGCAGTTGATGACGAGAGACGATTTCTACGACTTCCTGGGTCAATACGCGGCTGACGAACGGCGAAGCTCTGCGCAGCGACCGAGTGGGGGGAATTTCTACAACGCGCAGCAGGGACGTGTCGGCCGTCGCTTCGGCAGCGCGGTCATTCGTGCAGCGCGGGAGGGCCGGCTCCTGTACCGTGACGCGTATCGCCTTACGGGTCTGCATGGCCGGAGTTTCGACCAATTTGCGCAGACACTCGGATTGTAGCCGTAATGAGCGAGGCAGACGAGAAATATGTGCTGGATGCCAACGTTTGCCGCGCCTTTGATGTAGAATGTATCAGTCCTTCTGAAATGCTACGCCGGCTTGGCGTCCAGTTGGATTGGAGTCCACCGACATGACACGTAAGAGTGCAATACCCTACTCCTTCGTAGCCACATCAGAATAACAGATATGACCACCGATACCTCCGAACGCGGCCTCGAACGCCTGATCTGCACCGC
>WTHE01000620.1 GCA_011523315.1 Candidatus Binatota bacterium | reverse complement strand
CGTCAAGACCAACCCGCACTACGACTTTGTGCCGGTCGGCCGCAAGGCTGCCCAGGTCATGGCCGGCATGTTCGACGCCAGCCTGTCGCCGACCATGGCCCGCGCCCAACCGGCCATGTCGCCGGCCCTGCAGAAACTGTATATTGCGCCCGGCTGGCCGATGGAACATCTGATGCGCCAGGCTCAGAATCTGGCCGCCAGCGACGCGCGCATTCTCGACGTGTCACTGCTGGAAGGGTTTTTCTGCTCAGAGATTCCCGAGACGGGCATGAGTGTCGTGGTCACCACCGACGGCGAGCCAAACCTGGCCCAGGATGTCGCCGAGCAGATCGAAGAGGCGTGCTGGGCCAAGCGGCAGTCCTTTCATACCGATATGGTGTCGGTCGAAGAGGCCGTCCGCGAGGCGATTGCGACCGAGGCCGGTCCGGTCATCCTGGGCGACCTGGCCGACAGCGGCGGGGCCGGCACGCCGGGCGACGGCACGGCGATTCTGGCCGAGTTCCTCAAGCAGGGCGCCAGCGGCGCGGTTGTCGGCAATATCGCCGACCCCGAGGCTGTCCAGGCCGCCATACAGGCCGGGGTCGGCAAGAACGTCAGCCTCAGCGTCGGCGGCAAGGCCGACCGGTTTCACGGCGACCCGGTCGAGATCAGCGGTCGGGTGCGCTCCATCCACCAGGGCGTCTTCACCACCGGCACGGCGTTCATCTCCATGACCTTTGACCGCGGCCCCACCGTGGTTGTTGACTGCGGCGGGATCGAGGTCATTCTGACCTCACGGCCGGTGCTGGTGTTTGAACCCAACCACTTCCGCAGCCTGGGCATTGAGCCGACCGAGCGCAAAATCCTGGCCTGCAAGGCCGAGATGCAGCACCGGGCCGGCTTTGCCGAGGTCGCGGCCAAGATCATCGACGTGGATACGCCTGGGCTGGCGACCCAGATCCTGTCGCGTCTGCCGTACGCAAAGATCCGGCGCCCGGTGTTTCCCCTGGACGATATCTAAAAAGGACGGAGCGGTGGCAAAGTTCATCGTCGCAGAGGGTCTTATGGCCGCGTCCATAACGTGTGTCGGGCAGCTTGAACTTTCGTATGATCGTGACGCAGATGTCCTCTACATCTCCATTGGGACTCCTCGGCCGGCCTATTCTCATGCAGAGGACCATGGCCTCCTCCTCCGCAAAGACCCGAAAAATGGAGACCTCGTGGGCGCCACTATTCTCGATTACGAGGAGCATTTTTGTCGCCTTCCAGACCTCTCTTGGTTGACGGCAACCCCCTTGCCCGAAGAGATTATCGCCTATCTCCGAGAGCGTCCCACGCTCCCCTCCTGACCAAGCTGGGAAACGCGGTGACCGGCTGGCCCGCCGACAGAGAGCCAGCCGAACCGCATGCGGCCCGAGGCGCGCATTGCGTGATGAGTGCTCAAAAGCCCTTGACGCCTTTATCGAGCTGGACGCCAAAGGTGTTCAGGGCCATGGATACCAGGTTGTACTGGCCGACGGTGAACACCACATCCATCAGCTGCTGGGTGTTGTAGCGCTCGCCCAGGGCCGCCCAGGTGGCGTCGCTGATCAGCGCCTCGGCGTGCAGCTCGTCCGCAGCACGCAGCAGGCTGGCGTCAAACGGATCCCAGGCCGGGTCGTCGGGACCTTTTTTGATCCGGGCAATCTCCTCATCGCTCAGGCCGGCCTGGCGGCCGAACAGCACGTGCTGGCCCCACTCGTACTCGGCCTGACACAGCCAGCCGATGCGTAAAATCAACAGCTCCCGTTCGCGGGGCGCCAGGGTCTGGCTGTCGCCCATGACGTGAAAGGCCCAGCCGTTGAACTTCTTGGCCGCCTCCCAGTGTCGGGCCAGGGTGCCCATGACGTTATAGACCACGCCTTCTTTGTAGCGGGCCTCCAAGACCTCGCGCTGTTCGTCGGTCCATTCCGATTCGGTCAGGGGTTCGATCCGGGCTTGTGACAGTTTCATACGCCGTCCTCCTTCTGGTATCGGTCAGCAGTTTTATAGAAGAGATAATGTGCTAGGATCAAGCCGCTTCGAGCCCGAAGAGGCTGGACCGAGGAGGAATATCATGCCGCACAGCAGCTATGCGTTGGACGACATCAGGCTGTCGGACTGGGACTTTTGGCTCAAACCGCATGAAGAGCGAGCGGCGGCCTTTGCTTTTCTGCGCAAACATCATCCCATCGCCTTCTTTGAAGAGGGCGAGACCAGTATGCCTGTGGCGGGGCCCGGCTACTGGGCGGTCACCCGCCACGCCGATGTCTTGCAGGCCAGCCTGAACCCGCAGATTTTTTCTTCGGCCCAGGGCATCATCGTCACCGACACCCCGCCAGATACCCGGGACGTGTTCGGTTCCATGATCGTTATGGACGACCCGCGTCACAAACGGCTGCGCGGCCTCGTCTCCCAGGCTTTTACGCCACGCCATCTGCGCAAGGTGAGCGCAGAGGTGCAACTGACCGCCCGACGGGTGGTTAATGCGGTGATTGAACGGGGGAGCTGTGATTTTGTGAGCGATATCGCCGCGCCCTTCCCGATTCAGATCATCTGCGACATGCTGGGCATCCCGGCCAGCCAGCACGACTTTGTGTTCGAGCGCACGAATATCCTGCTCGGCGGGGCAGACCCCGAGTATGGTGTCACCGACCTGATGGAGCGCTATATGGCCTCGATTCAGGCTGCCCGCGACCTGTTTCAGCTCATGGATGAGATGCGCCAAGAGCGTCTGCGACAGCCCACCGACGACCTGACCTCGGCCCTGGTTTACGCCGAGCTGGACGGTGACCGGCTGACGGTTGAGGAACTCGGCTCGTTCTTCGTGCTGCTGACCGCTGCGGGCAATGAAACCACCCGCAACGCAATCGCCCACGGAGTCCGGCTGCTGGACGAACACCCCGAGCAGCGCCGGCTGTGGCAGTCGGACTTTGCAGCCTATGCCAAAACCGCCATCGAAGAAATCGTGCGCTACGCCAGCCCGGTGGTGTATATGCGTCGGACCGCCCTGTGTGACACCGAACTCGGCGACCAACAGTTGCGCGAGGGCGAGAAGGTGCTCATGTTCTACACCTCGGCCAACCGGGACGAGGCGGTCTTTGACGATCCCGATACCTTTGACATCAGCCGCACAAAGAACGACCACGTCGGCTTTGGCGCGGGTCCCCACTTCTGCCTGGGCGCCAATCTGGCCCGCCGCGAGATGGAGGTCATGTTCCGCGAGCTGTTCGAGCGCCTGCCGGACCTCCACGTGACCGGCGAGCCGGAACGTCTCAAGCACAGTTTCATCAACGGCATCAAACACATGCCGTGCGCGTTCACACCCGGACCGGTGGTCGCCTGACCGCCCGGCACGACACAGGAGACAGACCCATGCAAACCGGATTTATCGCCGTGGGTATCGGCCTGATGGCCGACCCGGAAGTCATGAGCCTGGCGGCCGAGACCGCCGAGCAGGCGGGTTTTCATTCCATCTGGGCGCCCGAACATATTGTGTTGCTCGATCAGTACGCGTCCAGGTATCCGTACTCGCCGGACGGCAAGTTTCCCTCGCCGACCATGCAGGTCGAAATCCTCGATCCCTTTGCCGCCCTGACCTTCATTGCCGCCCAGACGAAAACGATCCGGGTCGGCACCGGCATCTGCCTGGTGCCCGAGCGCAACCCGCTGACCACGGCCAAAGAGGTCGCCACCCTGGACAAGCTGTCGGGCGGACGCTTCGACTTTGGGGTCGGGGTCGGCTGGCTGGAGGAAGAATTCACCGCCCTGGGCGTTCCCTGGGCTCGGCGGGCGGCCCGCACCCGGGAATACCTCCAGGTCATGAAAAAGCTGTGGACCGAGGAAGAAACGAGCTTCGAGGGCGAGTTTTGCAGCTTTCCGAGCGTGCGCTCCTACCCCAAGCCGGTCCAGAAACCCCACCCGCCGATTATCTTCGGCGGCGAGAGCGAGCCCGCCCTGAAGCGCGTCGGAGAAGTCGGCGACGGCTGGTTCGGGATGAACGTCAGCGTTGACGAGGCGCCGGCCAAGATTGGCCGAATCAAGGACTACGCCCGCGCCGCCGGCCGTGACCCGGACGCCCTGCAGTTCGCCATCTCGCCCGGCATGGGCGCGCCGCTGACGCGTGACGATATCACACGCGCCCAGGATGCCGGGGTCGGACAGCTGATCGTGGGCTTGTTTCCGGCCGACCGCCAGGCGGTCAAGGACGACATCGCCCGGCTGGCCGAACAGGTCGTCGAACCCGCAGCCAGCCTGT
>WTHE01000061.1 GCA_011523315.1 Candidatus Binatota bacterium | reverse complement strand
CGGCGGTGATCGGTCCGTCCGGCAAGCTGCGCGCCCCGGCCATTCGCAAGGGCAAGACCCTCGTCGTCGGCTTTCATCCCGATGCCTACGCCGAGGTGGTGTGAGGCGTGCGCAGGTCGGCTTGCACGCAAAGCGCTCAGCCGGCCTGCGATGCTGAATGCGCCGCGACGTATGAGATCGAACAGCAGCGAGTTGATAGCAACACAGAAGTCACCGCTGGGGAGCAGTCATGAAATTGAAAGTCGTGGTTCATGAAGCGGAAGAAGGCGGTTATTGGGCGGAAGTGCCGTCTATACCAGGGTGTGCAACTCAGGGCGAGTCTTTTGAAGAGCTGTTGAAAAACATCTACGAGGCCGTTGAGGGTTGCCTGTCCGTAGAGGTCCAAGATGTCACCATCTCGGAGAAGGACAGAGTGATCGAAATCGCGGTATGAAGGCCGTCAGCGGCAAAAGACTCTGTCGGCTTCTTGAGTAATGAACTCAGACCGAGGGAGCCAGCAAGCAAGTCCGGTGAAGCCACTGAGTCGGTTCAGCTGACGGAAGGCTGAGGCAGTATGGATAACCGCTTTTTTGAACAGCCGGTCCTGAATTCTCCCTACTGCTCCCAGCGGAGGTAAGCCATGGTCACCTGCGAGGTCTGTCATGCCAAGGAGAGTCGAGAGGCGATGATGGACGAAATTTTTCGGACCGCTGGGAAGTACGTCCGAGTCGATCATATCCCTGCCACGGTGTGTATTCGTTGTGGAGAAGAGACCTTCAGTCGTGAAACCGCAGAAACAATTCGTTTGAGGGTTCGTGGACAAGCGAAACCGGCAAAGTCTATTGCTCTGGAGGTCTTCGAGTTTACACATGCCTCGAAAATCTAGTGGAATAGTGGCCAGTGGTCAGTGATGAGTGGTCAGGGGCCAGCAGGGAGGGGAACTCGCCGCTCGCCACCGGTCTGTGGCCTTGGTTTTCCCGATTGTGGAAACGGTCCGGCGGCGGTTGACGTGGTAGCAACCGGTCGCTACCTTGAGAGCATGAAATCGGTCGGAATCAAGGTTCTGAACAGCCGGTTGAGCGAGTACGTCCGGCTCGCTGCTTCGGGCGAAACGATTCTCGTGACGGACCGTGACCAAGTGGTAGCGGAGCTCGGTCCGCTGAGGGAGACCCGGAGCCCGACCCTTGCCGATGCCTTCCTGGCCGACGCCGTGCGGTCCGGCGCGCTGACACCGCCGACGCTGGCTGCCTCGGGGCCGCCGCCAAAGCCCGCGCCGGTTGCCCGGCTGGACGAGGTCCTGGCCGAACTGGACGGGAATCGGCGCGACCGGTGATCTATCTCGACACGTCCGTCGCGATCGCGCATCTCCTCGCCGAGGATCGCCAGCCTCCGGGTTCGCTCTGGGAGGAGACCCTGATTTCCAGCCGGCTGCTGGAATACGAGGTGTGGACCCCTCTGCACGCCCGCGGGCTCGCTACGTCCCACGGCGAGGCGGCACGCTGGCTGATCGGACGGATTGCGCTGCTAGAGCTTACCCCATCGGTGCTGGCGCGGGCGTTGGCTGCCTTTCCCGGGCCTGACCCGTTGCGGACGCTTGATGCCCTGCATCTGGCGTCATGTGCGTACCTGGTCGATCACGGCCAGGAGGTCGCCCTCGCGAGCTATGACCGGCGGATGACCGCCGTCGCCCGCGCTATGGATATTCCGCTCTTCGATCTGGAAGCATCGCAAACCGCATGAACGGGTCGCGCGCGCAAAAGCGGACAGCGGGGAGTAGTAGTCAGTGAATAGTAGCGGGTGGTCAGCAGGACCCCCTAGACACTAGCCACTCGCCTCCCGACCTTGCGTCGGCGGTTCGACCTCCTACTAAATGGCGGATAACGTCCCCTTAACGCCGCCCCGTTACAGGGAGAGGAAGCCCCATGCCCCGATGCTCGAAGAAGACGGCCAAGACTGTCGCAACGCTCACCCACCAAGACGCGTCCCGCAAAAACATTCCCACCGCCGAGTTTCAGGCGGTGATGCGGAAGGAGGAGCATCCAACCGCTAGCTCTTCTCAAACTATTGCCTTGCCATACTATCTCATATGGGTAATATGGGAGACATGAAAACGACGCTCGATATCCACGATGAGCTGCTGGCACGAGCGAAACGTCACGCCAAGAAGACGGGCCGTCCCTTACGGGCCGTGGTTGAGGACGGACTTCGTCAGGTTCTTGCTGCGTCTCCCTCCCGGAACCGCTACCGGCTGCCCGATTTGAGCACTGGCCAGGCTGGCGCGGAGGACCCCCTTGAGGTCTACTCGTGGCAAGACCTGCGCGGCGTGATCTACGGAGAGACGGAAACCCGGTGATTGCAGTCGATACGAACCTACTCGTCTACGCCCACCGCAAGGAATCCCGCGTGCATGAAGCGGCTTTTGCGATTATGCGGACGCTTGCCGAAGGAGGCCAGGTGTGGGCGATTCCCTGGCCTTGCTGCTACGAATTTCTTAGTGTGGTGACAAACCACCGCATTTGGAAAGATGCGGCAACGCCGCCGGAGCGTGCCTGGCAGCAACTCGAAGCCTGGACCACATCGCCAAGCAACCGTCTGCTCGGCGAAACCGACGACTTTTTCGACGTGTTGAGCGGCCTTGTGCAGCGGCCGCGGGTGCGTGGTGGGATCGTACACGATGCCCGGATCGCCGCGCTGTGCCTGGCGCACGGCACTGAAGCGTTACTCACCCGTGATCGTGATTTTTCTCTATTTCCCGAACTGCGCACCCGTGACCCATTCGCATAAGCTCGTGTCAGCGTAGGCGCAGGGCGCTCAGCCGACCTGCGACACCCCATCAGCCATGGCCGGGCCGGCGGCCGGTGTGATAAGAAGCCCGATCAATGAACAGGCGAGCGTGCTGCCGCACGAAGGCGGATCGACAATGAACTCAGACCGAGGGAGCCAGCAAGCAAGTCCGGTGAAGCCACTGAGTCGGTTCAGCTGACGGAAGGCTGAGGCAGTATGGACAACCGCTTTTTTGAACAGCCGGTCCTGAATTCTCCCTACGAATATCCACAGCAACACTGGGAGCTTGACGAGCAGGGCCAGCCAACGCAGCAGATCATCAACAGCCGTCGCCGCGTTGCGTTCATCACCCCCATTCCCAAGCCCAGGAAACACAAGCAACAGCTGGAACTGGCCCTGGACGAAGGCCGGGGGCTCTCGACCACACAGCAGCGATACGATCCGGCTCCGGTCATTAACGCGCTACGTCCTCGTGTGGATCAGTGGCGCAACCTGCCAAATCCGGCCAACTGGCGCGTTACGCCGGAAACCGCCCGTCTGCTCCAACATTGGCGACACCACAAGTACAACGATATCCGGCCGTTTTTCTGTCAGGTCGAAGCGGTTGAGACCGCCATCTGGCTGACCGAAGTCGCACCGAGTGCGGGGAAGGCCGGCAGAGACTTCCTCGAACACCTGACCAATGCCAATAACGACGCCAACCCGGGTCTGACACGCTTAGCGCTGAAGCTGGCCACGGGAGCGGGCAAGACCACTGTCATGGCCATGCTGATCGCCTGGCAGACCATCAACGCCGTGCGCCGTCCGACAAGCAGCAGATTCTCCCGCGGCTTTCTGGTCGTCACCCCAGGTTTGACGATCCGTGACCGGCTGCGCGTGCTGCAACCGAACGACCCGGATAGCTACTACGCCAGCCGAGAGCTGGTCCCGAACGACATGCTGGGCGACCTCGAACGCGCCAAGATTGTCATCACCAACTACCACGCCTTCAAACAGCGCGAGCGTCTGGAACTGTCCAAGGGCGGCCGTTCCCTGCTCCAGGGCCGAGGCCAAGCCTTGAGCACGCTGGAAACCGAAGGACAGATGCTCCAGCGGGTCATGCCTGACCTGATGGGCATGAAGAACATTCTGGCGCTGAACGACGAGGCGCACCACTGCTACCGCGAGAAGCCGGGAGAAGCCGACGAGGGCGCATTCAAGGGTGATGACAAAAAAGACGCCGAGAAGAACAACGAGGCGGCCCGCCTGTGGATCTCGGGTCTCGAAGCCGCAGGCCGCAAGCTGGGGCTGGCTCGGGTCATGGACTTGTCGGCAACACCGTTTTTCCTGCGCGGCTCGGGCTATGCCGAGGGTACGCTGTTCCCCTGGACAATGTGCGACTTCTCGCTGATGGACGCCATTGAATGCGGTATCGTCAAGCTGCCGCGCGTTCCGGTGGCCGACAATATCCCCGGCGGCGACATGCCCAAGTTCCGAAATCTCTGGGAGCATATCCGCAGGAGGA
>WTHE01000068.1 GCA_011523315.1 Candidatus Binatota bacterium | reverse complement strand
CGGGTGTAGGGCTGGCTGGCCCGGCCTTCTCGGCCCGGGCCAGCCAGCCCTACACCCGGGTCCGCTATCGGCCCGACGATCTGCTCGTGTTCGGCAGCGAGACGCGCGGCCTGCCGCCATCCATTCGGACCGAGTTGGCCGCCTCCCTGTACACCATTCCCATGCCCGGCCGACACGTCCGCAGCCTGAATCTGTCCAACGCCGCAGCCATCGTCCTGTATGAAGCCCTGCGCCAGCTCGGCCACGCCTGACACGGTTACCGCTTAAAGAAACCGCCGGTTACGGGCGACCATCCAGTAGCCCAGCTCGACCGCCCAGATGAAAGGTGGCCGGCAGGCCAGGCGGGCCAGCCGCGGATAGCCGATCAGACCCAGCACACACACGCTCGCCCGGCCGGCGGCCAGGGTCTGACCGGCCGGCGTAATGACCTGCACGGCACGCTTACAGCGCTCGGCCAGCTCATCCGTCATCGGCGGCCACGGCGCGTCCTGGTAGGCCACGGCGCGGATGACATCGGCCGTATCGTGTCGCTTGACCCAAGCGACGAGGCGGCGTCACAAACCTCAGCCGCCGTCCCACAACAGCCAGTAGCGGGTAGCGTGATCAGCCACAGGATATCGGAGTTACTTTGCCCGGTGCGAGGCATCAAGAGCCATGTACGCAAATGAGCCCACAACAACAAGCAGAGCAATTGTGGAAAGAATTTCCATCCCTACATATCCTCCGACTCCGGGGAACGGTTCCCCCCTCCCTCCAATCCCAGCCGTCTGAGTTCTGCCAGGATACTTTCTCGATGCGTCGCCCCCCAGTATACCCGCCGACAGCGCGGACAGCGGCGGAAGGTGGTCTGGGTCTGCCACGTATACGCCGGCACCTTGGCCCGGACGCTGTCTTTGTCCGCCACCTTGAGGGGCTGGTTGCAGGCCACGCACAGGCTCAGCAGCCTGGCAACGGGATCGAGCTTGAACGCCGTCACCACCTGCTTGAGCTGGTCTCGAAAACGGTCGTGCTCGATAAACACGAACGTCGGCGCGTCCCTGAAGCGGCGAATGCGGGTGTTGCGGGTCAGAATAATCCGGCCCTGGCGGCGGCCCTCGCGCACCAGACCGGCCGGTGAGAGCTGGGGCAGGTAGCGCGTGTCATAGCCCAGGATGCGCAGCCAGCGGGCCAGCTTGCCGACCGTTCGGTCCGCAAGAAACGTGACAGGCGCTGTTTGCTCGGCGGGCGTGGCTTGTGGCATACGAGACGGTGACCGGACTGTGTTGGCGAGTTCATTCTTAGGCCAAGCAGCCGGCGATGACAAGCATAGGAGGATGTATGGAAGAGCACATGACGTTTGCGGTTGGCGATATCAGCCTTGAGGGCCTGTTTTCAGCGCCGTCCACCCCTCCGTCCATCGGCGCGGTGATCTGTCACCCCCACCCCCAGTACGGCGGAGAGATGCGCAACAATGTGGTCTCGGCCCTGACCCTGGCCTTTCAGGAAGCCGGTATCGCCACCCTGCGCTTCAATTTCCGCGGGGTGGGCCAGAGCGGCGGCAGTCACGGCGAGGGAGAGGCGGAAATCGAGGACGTGAAGGCGGCCGTTACCGCCCTGCTTGAGCGTCAGCCGGTCTCGACCGTGGTGGTCGCCGGCTACTCGTTCGGCTCGGTCGTCGGGCTGCGGGCCGGGGCTGAGGACGAGCGGGTGCATACGCTGATCGGCGTAGCCCTGCCGATCGGCTTTCGCGATCCCTCGTTTCTGCTGACGGCCAACAAGCCGACGCTGCTGGTCAGTGGGGATAATGATAACTTCTCCCCCATTCCCGGACTCCAGGAGCTGATCGAAAAAATGCCCGCTCCCAAAAAGCTGGTGACGCTGCCCGGGGTAGATCATTTTTTCTGGGGACACGAAAGCGCGGTCGCCCACGCTGCAGTGGAGTTCCTGGGGCAGCAGGAAGGCGGAGGAGAGCGCGCCTGAGCGTCAGCCGGCCACCGCGGCGTCAGGCCGAGACGGGAGGGACACGGGCGGCCGGGCGAGTTCGAGCAGGGCTCTGACGCCGCCGAACGGCTCGTCCGATCTTTCGGCCGCCTCGGTCATGGCCGCCAGCGCGGCAGGCAGATCCTTTCCGTTCTGGTAGACCCGCTCAAACACCTCCAGCTCCCGCATATAGACGAGCTGATTGAGCAGCACGGCGTTGTTGAGTTTGCCCGAGGCAAGACTGGTACGGGCGCGCTCCGGCCCGACCAGGGCCCGATACTCGGCCTGGAACTGGGCGAACAGCCCTTCCCGCCGGCTGAGCTTGTCGGCCTCGGCCAGGGCCGAGGCGTACAGCGCCTCCAAACGCGCGGCCGCCCGCGCCACACACGCCGACAGCTCCAGCTCCCGGCGCCAGCGCGCCTCGGCCCGGCGGGTGACATCGTCGTGCTGGCCGTACTCCCGGCGAAAAAAGATGATCGCGGCCCGATGGCCGGCAAAATTGGCCAGGGACTCGTTAAACGCGGTGTGGCCGGTCAGATAAAACGTGGAGTGGAACAATTCGTGAAAAATCACGTTGGCCAGCGTTTCCGCGTCATAGTCCAGCAGATGCGGCAGCAACGGGTCGTCAAACCAGCCCAGGGTACTGAAAGCCGAGGCGGTGCGGATGGCGGTATCGTAGCCCCGGGCTTCGAGGCGGCGCGCTTCTGCCCGGGCCAGCGCCTGGTTGAAATAGCCCTTGTAGGCCACCCGACCGACAATCGGGAACCACCACGTATACGGCTCAAGGCTGGTCTGCGGCGCGGCGGTCAGCACATGAATAATCGGCGGACGGCTGACCTCGGTCAGGCTGGCGTAGCTGCCGCCAACGCGGAAGCCGAGTTCGCGTTCGGCAAAGGCCCGGACGCGCAGCACGAGGCGCAGCTTGTCCCGCGCCGCAGGATCGAGATCGGGCCGTCGCAGGATGTCGCTGATCGGACGGCGGTGCCACAGGATTCTGGCCTCTTCATAGCCGACCCTGAGGACATACACCGGCGAGCAGGCCGACAGCAGACTGAGCCACACCAGCCAGACCCAGGACGGTCCCATGAGCCTCACCCGCTGTGCCCGCCCAGCAGCCCGTTGCCCTGGGCCGCAGGCGCCGCCTGCGGGGCCTCGTTGCCGGCGTACTGGAGCTGGTACAGGTGCCAGTAGATGCCGCCCAGCCGCATCAGCTCCTGGTGGCTGCCCGTCTCGCGCAGCTGGCCTTTGTGCATGACCAGGATGCGGTCAACGTTCTGAATGGTCGAAAAACGGTGGGCGACCACCAGAGTTGTCCGGCTCTCCATCAGCTTGACCAGGGCGTACTGAATGAGCAGCTCGGTCTCCGGGTCAACGCTCGAGGTGGCCTCGTCCATGAACAGCACGGCCGGGTCGTAGGCCAGGGCTCGGGCAAAGGACAACAGCTGACGCTGGCCGGCCGACAGATTGGAGCCGCGCTCGTAGAGCTGCTCGGCATAGCCCTTGGGCAACTGACGGACAAACCCGTCGGCGTGGACCGCCTTGGCGGCCTGCTCCAGCGCGGCCGGCGCAATATCGGTCCGTCCCAGGCTGATATTGGTGGCGACATCGCCGACAAACAGGAACACGTCCTGGAGGACCGTGCCGATGTGGCGCCGCAAGACCTTGAGGTCCCACTCCCGGATATCCACCCCGTCGACCAGAATGCGTCCCCGCTGGACATCGTAAAAGCGGCTCAGCAGCTTGCTGAGCGTCGTCTTGCCCGAGCCGGTGGCGCCGACCAGGGCGACTTTTTCGCCGGGCTCAAGCCTAAAAGACACGTCGCGCAGCACCCAGTCCTCGTCATTATAGGCAAACCAGACGTGCTCAAACTCAATCCGGCCGCGCACCTTGTGGGGTCGGTGGGGCGTGTCGGGCGAGGTAATCGTCACCGGCGTATCCAGGAGCTGGAACACCCGCTCAATCGCGCTCAGGGCCGACTGCAGGGTGGTGTACTTGGTGCTGAACTCGCGCATCGGCACAAACAGCTTCTGGATGTAATCGACAAAGGCGACCAGGGTGCCCAGGGCGACGATCCCGCTGCCGACCTGACCCGCGCCGTACCACAGCATCAGGGCAATCGAGATGGAGCTGATCGCCTCGACCAGCGAGAAGAGGGTGGCGTCATAGATATTCGACAGATGGTTGGCGTCGCGGTAGTCGCGGTTGCGCTGGACAAACTCGGCGAACAGCTTTTTTTCCTGGGCAAACAGGTGGGCGACCATGACGCCGGAAATGGTTTCCTGCAAAAACGCGTTGATCCGCGCCAGGCGTTCCCG
>WTHE01000026.1 GCA_011523315.1 Candidatus Binatota bacterium | reverse complement strand
GCCACGGCCGGGGCGGAAACTCCAACCGGCCCCGGGTACTACACGCCCAGGCCGTATACTCTTTTCCCCAAAAGTGTTCCAAGCCGCGTAACACTCTGGCGGTGGACACCGTCAGACCGAGGCTGACGGTCGGCGCGTCAACACTCGCCACTGGCTCGGCGCAGTCGAAGTGCCAGGCAATGAGTTGGTCTTCCATCGGCTCCTCCCGTTTTAATCGGCTGCGGCCACCGGTTCGAGACGCGCCTGACGCACGGCCCGCGTCTGCTCCCAGTCGACCGTACCGGCCTGGGGGTCGATCACCACCCCGTACTGCTCACGCGCTCCGGCAATCGTCAGCTTCTCGTCTTTGACATCGGCCAGCACCTTCTCAGGCTCGCGCTCAAAGGGATCGCCGTGGCCGCCGGACGCGCACACCACGTGGTAGATACTGTCGCCCGGCCGCACGTCGAGATGCATGTGCGCCTTACGCGGCAGTTCCTGACTGGCATCGCCCGAGTTCAGGATATTGGTCGACAGAGCACCCGGTCGACCGCCGGCCATGCCCTCGGACGCCCGCAACAGTCGGTTGGTGCGGACCATGGCCTTGCCCGGCTGCAGAAAACGCCACTGCTTGTAGATCGACAAAGACCCCCGGTATTTGCCCGGCCCGGCCGTATCCGGCACATAGCCGAAGCCGTCAACAACAACCGGATACTCGCGTTCGAGCAGCTCGGCCGGGATGGTGCCGTAGGAGCCGAACGACATGGGAGCGACACCGTCAATGCCGTCTTTGCGGGGGCGTCCGCCCCAGCCGCCAAAGAAGATATCCATCATCGCGTACGGCGTGCCGTCGGCCTTCTGGCCGGTCAGGTGCAACACATCACCGCCCTCGCCCGGAATCGGCACGCGCTCGGGCAGGGCCTTGGCCAGCGCCCGGAACAGCATATCGAACACGCGAAAAAACAACGGCGCCCGACCGCCCACCGCAGCCGGAAACTGCGGGTTGACCAGGGAGCCGGGTTCGGCGATCACGCTGATGGGCCGGACAAAACCGACGTTGGGCAGGACGTCCGGACTGACGATACTCTTGACCGCCCCAAAGACCGTCGCCTGGGTCATGCTGAGCGGCAAATTTATCGCGCCTCTGGCCTGGGGACTGGTGCCGGTAAAATCCGCAGTCAGCGTGTCTTCGGCAATTCGCAGGGTCAGCTTCAGGGCCAGGGACGCCGTATCCGTGCCAAAGCCGTCATCCTCAAACACATCTTCGTGGACATATTCTCCGGGCTCGATCTCGCGCAGGGCGGCCCGCGTCGCCCGCTCGGCGTAGTCGATCAGATAGTCACACGAGGATTGGTAGGTCGGCAAACCGTATTTGTCGAGCAGAGTGCGGAGTTCCTGTTCGCCCCGCCAGCAGCCGGCGATCTTGGCTTCGACATCGCCCAGCCACTCGTCCGACACCCGGACATTGGCCAGAATCGTATCCAGCAGGGCGTCGTTGCGCTCTCCAGCCTGGTACAGCTTGACGACCGGCAGCCGCAGCCCTTCTTCAAAGGTCTCCGAACACTGGCTGCTGAACCCGCCCGGAAAGCGACCGCCGATATCGGTATGATGGGAGTAGGCCAGGGTGAAGGCGACCAGTTGATCGCGCCAGAAGGCCGGGGCAATAATCGCCACGTCCGGCATATGGGTCACCCCGGCATACGGATCGTTGACCACCACCACGTCACCGGGCTGAAACGTGCCGCCGAATTTGTCCAGCACATAGGGCATCATGGCCATGAAGAACGACAGCTGAAACGGCGCGGCATAGCCCTGGCCCAGCATCCGGCCCTGGCCGTCGCAGATGGCGGTGGCAAAGTCGCCGGTCTTGACCATGGCCGAGCGGCCGGTTTTCCAGACCGCAATCGCCATCTCCTCGGTAATCGAGGCCAGTTCGTTTTTAATCACTTCCACCAGAATGGGATCAAAGCTGCGTGCCATGCTGTCCCCCTTGAGCCGAAGCCTACGGGCGCACCTCGTAATAGGCGTTAAACGGATTCTCAAAGTCGTGCCGCGTAAACCGGCCAAAACCGGCTTCGGCGGCCATCGTGCGCGCCACCTGCTCGTTGAAGCCCAGCGTGCCCAGGCCGGCACCGCCGGGCTCCGACATGGCCGACGACATACAGCCCATGACCGAAAAGGCGTAGAACATGCCGGTCAGCGGGTTCTTCAGATTTTCTTCGAGGGTCGGGGCGGAGTTGATATCGGCAATAAACCATGTCCCGTCGGGCCTGAGGGCCGCACGAATGGCGCGAATCATGCCGGCCGGATCGGTCATGTCGTGGATGCAGTCAAAGGTGGTGATGAAATCCAGGCTGGCGTCAGTCGGCAGGCCGTCGGTCTTGGCGTTGTGAAACGTGGCATTGCCGAGCCCGGCGGCCCGTCTGTTGTCCTCGGCCCTGGCCAGGGCGTGCTGCGAGATGTCATAGCCGTGGAACTCGGAGCGCGGATAGGCTTTGGCCATTTCAAGGAGAGCCACGCCCGCGCCACAGCCGACATCCGCAGCCCGAGCCCCAGCCCTGAGCTTGTCGGTTACGCCGTCGAGGGCGGGCAACACGGTCGGCACCAGTGCGGTCCGAAACCAGGGCCCGAACACCCGCTCAATGCCGCGCGCGCCCTGGGCGCCCCGGGCATCGTAGGGCAGCCCCAGACCGGTCCGAAAGGACTCGGGCAGCCGCTCCAGCAGCTGCATCCGCTGCGGCAGGTCGCTGAAAATGCCGGCCGCAAACTTGGGGTGGCTCTCGTCGGCCAGCAGCACGCCCATCTCAGCTGACAGCTCGAACTGTCCGTCGCCCCGATACTCGATCAGACTGGCTGCGGCCTGGCCGTGCAGCCACTCGCGCACCCAGCGTTCGTGCAAACCGGTCTTGTCGGCCAGCTGCTGGCTGTTCAGCGGTCCGGCTCCGCGCAGCGCCCGGTACAGACCAAGGGCGTCGCCCAGGTGAATCATGGCCGAGATCAGCGCCCCCTTCAGATGTCCAAAAATCTGTTGCCCGGCGGCTTTCAGCCTGTCTGGATTCAACCCATCGGTCGCCATGCTGCCCCCCTTCTTTGCCTAGGAAAAGTGCGGAATGACCTGCTCTCCCCACAGGCGGATCGACTGCATCACCTTTTCATGCGGAATATTGTAGTTCTGCATCAGACACAGCAGCTGATCGACGCCCATGTCCTGGTACTGGTGGACCTTGTCAATACAGTGCTGCGGGTCGCCAACGATGACCATGCTCTGCTGGTCCAGATAATCGAAGGTGAACTTGTCTTTATCCACCTCGCCAAAACGCTGGTAGTACTCGTAGCCCGAGCCCTCTTTCAGAAATTTCTCCATCGACGTCCCGAGCATCTCAAACGACTTCTCGTTGTACCACACCACGCCTTCTTCGGCCTCTTCACGGGCGGCCGCATTGCTGGTCGAGCAGTGGACCAGCGAGAAGACCGCAGCCTGTTTGTTGACGAACGCGCCGACCGGCGTGGCCTGATCGGCCGCAGCCTTATACAGCTGCACCCGCCGCCCGACTTCCTGCAGGTTGAGCGCCAGGGTGAAGGACAGCAGGCCCAGGCCCTTTTTGCCCGCCAGCTCGTGACTGGTGGGGCTGGTGCAGGCCATCCACAGCGGCGGGTGGGGTTTCTGGACCGGTTTGGGGATCACGTGGCGGGGAGGAACAGAGAAGTATTTGCCCTGGTGGGAGAAGAGGTCGTCCTGCCACATGCGGGGCAGCATGGACAGAGATTCTTCCCACATGCCGCGCGTATCGGCCGGGTCGATACCAAAGCCACCCATCTCCAGCATGGTCGCCGACCGACCGGTGCCGAACTCGAGACGCCCGTTGCACATGATATCGAGCGTGGCGCCCATCTCGGCCACCCGGGCGGGATGGTTATACGGGGCCGGCAGCAGACGCACCCCGTGGCCAATCCGAATCTTCGAGGTCTTGGCGGCGATATACCCGTACAACACCTCGGGCGCCGAGCAGTGGGAGAACTCATCCAGAAAGTGATGCTCGACCGTCCAGAAGGTGTCAAAGCCGACCTGCTCGGCGAGCTGCACCTGCTCGACAACCTCGTGGAAGACTCGCGCCTCGGCTCCGGGGCCCCATTTGCGCGGGACGGTGATCTCGTAAAAAATCGCAAACTTCATGCGTGTCTCCCGGCCACAGGCGAGCAAAAGGGCGGCCCAGACGCCGCCCTTCTGTCAGACTACATCCCGCTGATCAACTCCAGGATTGTGCCGTCCGGGTCCTTGAAACACACCACCCCAATGG
>WTHE01000553.1 GCA_011523315.1 Candidatus Binatota bacterium | reverse complement strand
ATTCTACGCCGGGGCGTTCGAGCATATGCAGGAGATGGAACGGCTGGGCTTTGATGCGATCAGCTTCGCCGAGCATCACGGCGACCCGGAAGGCTATAACCCCAGCATGCCGGTGACGCTGACCGCAGGGGCTCTGCGCACCCAGCGGGTGCGTATCGGCTCGAATATCATCCAGCTGCCGCTCTACAACCCGGTGCTGCTGGCCGAACAGCTCGCTGTGCTCGACATCCTGTCCAACGGACGCCTGGATGTCGGTATCGGCCAGGGCGGACAGACCTTTGGTATGGAGTGGGCGATGCTGGGGCTCGACACCCGACACCGCTTCGGCCGCTTTGAGGAAGGGCTGGAGATCGTGCGGCGCTGCTGGACCGAAGACCAGCCGTTTGCATTTCAGGGCGAGCACTGGCAGCTGGACGGCGTGTGGCTCAACCCCAAGCCGCTACAGCGACCGCACCCGCCGACCTTTGTGGTAGCCGTATTTTCGGCCAAAGCCATGGACCGGGTTGCCCGCCTGGGCTTCGATGTCGGCGGTCGGGGCGGCTTCTTCTTCGGGCTGACGGGCGGCGAGGACTGGCGGCAGTGGCGACAGGATTGGCGGGCGGCGTGCGAGCGCAACGGGCGCAGTCCCGACTATGCCAGAATCAACACCTTCGGCAGCTGCTTTGTGACAGACGACCCGGAGCGGGCCTGGGCCGAGCACCGCGAGGGGGTGTTGGCCAGCTTCCACTACGAGCGTCAGGGCGTCCGTCCCTACAGTTCCCTGCTGATGGACAGGCTGCCGGACAAGCCGGAGGATTTGCCAAACTGGCAGCGGCTGTTCATGACCCCCGATCAGGCGATTGCTGAGCTGCGCGAGGTCTTTGCCGACGGTGCGCCGGACGAACTCCACCTGATGGCGAAACGCTCAGGCATGAGCTGGCAGCAGTCGGCCGAGTTTCTGCGGAACTTTGCCGAAAAGGTCATACCTGCGGTCAAGGATTTATAGCCGGGCGGGCGACGCCTCCGTCTCGGCGGCAGAACCAGGGCTGCTCCTCGATACACGCGCCGAACGGTCAGTCTTGCTGGTCTTGCCCTGTGACTTCAACGAAAACAGCCCCGATCCATTCCGCCTCGAAAATCCGGCCGCGCCGTTCGGCTCGATGTGACGCTGCATAACCCTCATGCCCCTCTCCCCCTACCGCCACGCCCTGCTGCTCATGATGCTGACCGCCCTGGTGTGGGCCGGTCTGTTTCCAACCGGAAAAGTCGCCCTGCGCAGCATTCCGCCCTTCACCTTTGCGGCCATTCGCCTGAGCATTGGCGCGCTCCTCCTGTTTGTGTATCTGCGGCGCCAGAACGCAGCGAGCAATCTGACCAGAGAGACGCCCGTCAACTGGACGCCGCGGCTGGTCGGCAGTTTTCTTTTTCTCGGATTTACCGGCTATCTGCTGTCCGTGGGCGGCAGTTATCAGGGCTTGCGTCTCACCACGGCCACCAATGCAGCCCTGCTCAACGCGGCCTCGCCTGTGGCCATCGCACTCCTGGCCGCCGTGTTTCTGAGAGAGAAGCTGTCGGCCAGGATGCTGCTCGGCATTGTGATTTCCATTGTCGGTGTGGTGGTGATTGTTTCGCGCGGCTCGTGGCAGGTCATTCTGGCCGGTGCGTACAATCCCGGCGATCTGATTATCATTGCCACGCTGTTTGCCTGGGGCGTCTATACGACCTACGGCCGCCACCTCATGCACGAGGTGTCTCCACTGGCGGCTACGACGTATGCCTATATCGCGGGCGCGATGTTCTTAGCTCTTGCCTGCTGGTGGGTCGAGTGGGAGGACTGGCGGTTTGCCGACACGCGCTGGGACTCCTGGCTGGCCGTGGCCTACCAGAGTACGCTGGGGACGTTTGCCCACTTCTGGTACTACCAGGCGGTCGCAATCCTGGGGCCGAGTCGAGCCGGCGTGTTCATCAATCTGGTGCCGGTCTTGGCTATCGGTATCGCCTATGTCTTTCTGGGTGAGAGCGTCACGTCAGCCCATCTGCTCGGCGGACTCGTCGTGCTGCTCGGGGTCGGCGTAGCCGCCCGACGCACGCAGCAGGAGGAGGATGCGGGCTGGGATGCGGACTGATGGCTCAGCCGTTCAGCGCTCCGCCGTTGTTCTGAACGGTGAATCCTCCGTCCACGACCACTGCCGCGCCGTTGATGTACGAGGCTGCGGGCAGAACCAGGCTGAGGGTCATCTGGGCAACCTCCTCGGGGTCGCCGTAGCGCTTGAGCGGAACGCGGCGCCGGGCAAAAATCTGTTTGGCCTTGTCAGAGATCGTCGCCGTCAGGCCGGTATGAATGGCGCCCGGACAGATGCAGTTGACGGTCACGCCCTGATTGCCCAGCTCAACCGCCAAGGCTCGGGTCAGGCCGATGACGCCGTGCTTGGCGGCCGTATACGGGCTGGCGTAGGCGCTGCCGCCCACGCCCTCGGTCGAGGCGATATTCACAATCCGGCCCGCCCCGTTTTTGGTCAGATGGGGCAGGGCAGCCCGAATGAGCCGGTGGTGGGCGGCCAGGTTCACCTGAAAACAGCGCTCCCAGACCTCTTCGTAGCGGCTGCTGTGGATACGCGCCCCGGCGTCGATGCCGGCGTTGTTGACCAGGATATCGAGGCCGCCGAAATGGGCGGCAATGTCGGCCACAACCGGCGCGATGCGGCCCTCGTCCATCAGGTCCACGGTCCAACCCTTGGCCGTGCCGCCGGCCTGGCTGATTTCCTGAACCACGCTTTCGACCCCGTCGCCGTTTCGGTCAAGCACGGCGACCTGGGCGCCTTCGTCGGCAAACAGATGGGCGGTGGCGCGGCCCATGCCGCTGGCGGCGCCGGTCACCAGGGCGGTGTGTCCGGCGATGGACCGGCTGAGTTTAGTGAGTCGGGGCATGGGCTCTCCGTTCATCGTTCGGACAGCCACGGGGGGCTGGCCCTACGGCTGCCGTTCATCATTCATCATTCAGCGTTCATCATTTTCTTCTACTTGCCGCGCCGCACCATCTCCTTGACGGTGAACCGCTTGGGGTTGATCGGCTTGTTCATCGTGACCGTGCCGGTCCAGATGCTGGCCATGTCCTCCAGGTAGTCAACCCAGGCGTTGCCGACGTGGAGCGGCACGCCTTGTACTCCGGCGTTATCGGGATCGAAGGCCGGGTTGGCGAAGGTGTGGAACAGGGTGCGCTGGTGGACGCCGTCGTGGTCATAGGCAAAGGCGTACAGCGCCGAGTAGAACTGGCGGTCGATGTACAGGCGGCGCTTGCCGTAGGGATGGCCCGACTCTTTGGGCGTGGCGTCCAGAATGACCACCGTGCGCAGCTCCCACGGGATCAGCGGATACCAGCCGTTTTTTCCGCCAAACTCGGGCGGCGTCTTTTGCAGCAGGCCGGGCACCAGGGCGACCTGTTCCCCGACGTACTCCCAGTCGTGCTCGCTCAGATAGCCGTTAAACCCGGAGTAGTCTTCGACCATGAAGTTCAGGCCGAACGAGGAGTCGAGCATGTTGACCACCACGCTGCGCGTCCGTCGGCTGCGCGGGTCATACGCCCAGGCTTTTTTCGCGTCGGCGTCGGCCGCATAGTGGAAGGTCAGCTGCTGGGCGCCTTCGAGGTCCTGAGGTGACAGAACGATGGAGTAGTCTCTGAACCAGGTGCCTTCCTTTTCCCACTGGGCGACATTGTTGTCCGGGTTGGGGCGGTACATGCCGTACATCCGGGCGTAGGTGTTCTCGACCGCGCGTTCGATGTTGCCGGAACTGTTGACCGAGCGCAGCGTGCCGTGGTTCTGCATGGTGTCGCCAAAGTGGCGGTAGCGAAAGTTCCAGGCGATCTTGAGGCCGGCCTGGGGGTCGGACGGGTCGATGTGGGGAAACGGCTGGCCTGCGGTATAGTTGATGAGTTCCCCGTCCGCGCCGATCTGGGTCTGACCGGCGTAGGTGAGCGAGGCGTCGATATAGCTCTGGGTCAGCGGAAAGTCGGTCGTCTCCTGGATGGTGAGGGGAAAGTCGCCGGCCGCAACCACCCGGAACAGCTCGGGCGGCAGCACCCCCTCGACGAGGTGGGCGTTGTCTTTGGTGATCTGCAAGCCGGGGGTGAGTCCCTCGACCTGGGGTTTGCCGTCGCGGTAGGGATGAAAGCCGGCCAGCAGGGCCTGTTCGTCCTGCGCCCGGACTCCGGCCGGCCAAAAGCCGACGAGACCACTGATTACCAGGGCCATCAGGCTGGTTGTGAATCGCACGAGCGTTTCCTCCTCACACGGGATGCGC
>WTHE01000481.1:3923-4283 GCA_011523315.1 Candidatus Binatota bacterium | reverse complement strand
GTGTTGGACTTTTGTCATGACACCGGCTTCATCGCCAGCCCGTATTGTCGGACCGCTTTCAAGAGACAATCGTTATGTGTTTCCTGCAAGATTCTGGTATCTTCTATAGATGCTAACGTTAAGTAAGTCAATAGACGGTGGTTCATAAAATGGGGGGGGGGGGGGGTAACCCACTGTTTTATCTAATTTTTTAAAAATATTTGGTCCACTTTCCCGGAAAAATTGTTATTTTTAACCTTCCGCAAAAATCCCTAAATCTTTGCCAAATGCATGCAAAGGTTGTTAATGAAAGGGGTTGGGTTTTTCCTTTTTAAACTTTTCGAGCCCAACGAGCGGGGAAGAAACTCGTTATGCCTCTTT
>WTHE01000481.1:0-3913 GCA_011523315.1 Candidatus Binatota bacterium | reverse complement strand
CACTCTTGCGTGCAGCTTGTAAAAGGCAATAAGTTTTTTTTTTCCTCTAGAATTCAATTATTCTATGAGGTAGTTAACGTTAATCAAATCAATTAGCGTGGCTTTATAAAATGGGGGGGGGGGGGGTAAACCACTGTTTTATCTAACTTTTTACAAATATCTGGTCCACGTTTCCGAGAACATTGGTATGTTTGACCTTCCGCAAGAATTCCTACATGCTTGCACAATGCATGTCAAGGTTGTATATGACAGTGGCTTGGTTTGTTCTGCACTTTGCTCTGTAAGAGGCTGGTGCGAGTGTGTATTTCTGGGAAGTCGGTTCTCCGCGTCTTATGCCGTGAAGGAAACAATCCCTATGGCGGATACTTTCACAAAAGCCGAACAATCAGACAGGACTCGGACTGCCTTACTGAATGCTGCTCGCAGACTCTTTGGCGAACAGGGGTATGTGGCAACATCCACGCAAGACATCGTGGAAAGCCTGGGGGTGACCAGAGGCGCCTTGTATTATCATTTTGGGAACAAAGCTGGGCTCTTCCGCGCCGTTTTCGAGGAGTTGAGAGCCTCACGGTTGCAAATGGTTCTGGAGCGTACCCAGATGGCGGAGGGCGATCTGTGGCAGCGGCTGGTCCAGGCGGGCAGTCGTGCCTATCTGGAGGGGGCTTCTGATCGGGAGACGCAGCGGATTCTCTATATCGACGGTCCCGCTGTTCTTCCCATGCGCGTCTGGCGCGACAACTCAGCAGCCCACGCCGCCCTTCAATATGCCTTGGAGCAGTTGGCGACGGGCGGCTTGATAAAAAGGCAGCCGTTCGGAGTGCTGGCCCGCCTGTTGTGGGGGGCTATCCTCGAAGCGGGTTTGCTTATCGCCCACGCTGACGATAGAGAGGCGACTCAGCAAGAAGTCCTGCGGGATCTGGAGCAGTTGTTTGCCGGGCTGCGGCTCAAGCCTGATGCATAAGAAAGAGCCTCTCGCCTGGGGGGAAAGGGGATGGGACGAGGGAAAAAGGACTCACCAACCGTCAGAAAAGTTCATGTGCATCACACGTTGACAGACGCAGGGTGTTCGTGATGAAACACCCCTGCTCTGTAGAATCAGAGTAGGATGGATAGAAGAGGAGGACAGCAGTATGGAAGGTCTCCAGGTCAGCCCAAGCGCACCACGACATCTCACCCCAGACCGGGATTTTGCCAGGACCATTATGGCTGACCCGCGAAAATTCAAGTATTCCAAGTATTTAGAAACGCTCTCGGTCTACCGCTGGCTCCTGGCCCGCTGCCGGCTGGGAGTCCTCCTGCTGAGTGTGAGCCTCGTCGGCGGCCTGCTCAGCGGACCGGCTGCGGCCCAGACGCCGAGTTGCACGGCCAGCGACACCGCGGTCACTGCGGCGGTCTGGACTACGGATATTAATAATGATCCTAAGACCCCACAGGTTCTCGCCGCCGAACGCCAAGCCCTGGCCGGCGACTGCGCCGCCCTGCTCGACAGCAAGGACGCCCTGCTCGGCACAGGGCAGAACAAGGGCAGCCTGAACTGGGACAAAACGCGGAATATGAGATTCTGGAATGGAGTTATACTCGAAGCCCCGCTGTCCCCCCCAAGGCGGGTCATCGGGCTCCGGCTCAGGAACAAGGGACTCACCGGGCAGATTCCGGCGGCGCTTGACAACCTGACTGAGCTCACCCAAATTGTTCTCTCCCGGAACCAGTTGACCGGCTCTATCCCAGCCTTGAGCAACCTCACCAAGCTCAGGGGCATCTACCTCGAACACAACCAGTTGAGCGGGTCCCTCCCGGACTTGAGCGCGCTGACCAGCCTCTCCACCCTCGCCCTCACCAACAACAAACTCAGCGGGCCGCTTCCCGCCTGGTTGAATAAGCTCCCCAGCCTCTTTGCCCTCTTTCTCGCCAGTAACCAATTCAGCGGGTCCATTCCGGACTTGAGCGCCCTGACCGGTCTCGAATACCTTATCCTCTCCCGGAACCAGTTGAGCGGGTCCATTCCCTCAACGTTGGGCAACCTCTCCAAGCTCGAATATCTGCTGTTGGCCAACAACCCCCTCACCGGCGGGATTCCCAGCCAACTCGGCCGCCTGAAAGAACTGGAGGACCTCTCCCTGTGCGGCACGGACCTTGACGCCACCGCCACCCTGCCCTTGGCCCTGCAGGTCGACCGTCTGTATGTGTGGTCGTGTGTCGGCATTGAGGACGCCAGTGCGACCGAAGGCGCCGCGCTCAGTTTTGCCATCACGCACGACACCTATCCGGTCCGGGGCTCGTCCAGATCGTTCACCCTCCCCTACACGACCACAGACGGCACGGCTGTGGCGGGTTCGGACTACACCGGGACGAGTGCCGGCAGCGTGACGATTCCAGCCAACACGAACACGAAAACCACGACGAGCAGTGCGACTATCACGGTGGCGACCACCAACGATACCGATGACGAAGCCGACGAGACCTTCACCGTGGCCCTGTCGGTGGAGGGGGCGCCGGGGCGCACGCATGTGACACAAGATACCGCCACCGGCACCATCCGAGACGACGACGGGTCCACGCCCGAGGTGAGTATCCGCGGGGGCTCAGCCGTCACCGAAGGCGGGAACGCGCAGTTCACCCTCACCGCCAGCCCCGCGCCGGCGTCACCCCTCGCGGTCATCCTGACCGTCACGCAGAGCGGGGACTACGCCGCGTCCGGGACCACGGGCGCGCAGACGGTGAGGATACCGACGGGCGGCAGTGTGAGCCACACGGTAGCCACGGTCAACGACGGTCTTGACGAGGCCGACGGCTCCATCACGGCCACGTTGAACACAGGGCAGGGGTACACCGTGTCCTCGTCGCAGAGCGCGGCGACGGTCAACGTATTGGACAACGACGAGGCCCCGAACTCCAAGGCGGCGGCGGAGCAGCTGATCCAGGCCATGATCGTGCGCCACCGGGACGTGACCGGCAACACCGGGGCGCTGGCCAACTGGCAGAAAGCGCTCAAGACCGTGCGGGGCGAGGCGGGCGGCTTCACCGTCGCCGAGTTGGAGGAGCGCGTCAAGAGCCTGTCCGGCGAGCCGCAGCAGCGCTGGCAGAAAGTGCTGGACATTGCAAAGCAACTGGTGGCGGCGCAGCAGCAGCAACAGCTCTCGCCCATTGAAGAAGAGATTCAGGCCATGATCGTGCGCCACCGGGATGTGACCGGCAACACCAGGGCGTTAGCGAAATGGCAGAAGGCGCTCAAGACCGTGCGAGGCGAGGCGGGCGGCTTCACCCTGAGCAGATTGGAAGCACGGGTGGCCAGCCTGAGCGGCACCCCTCAGGCGCGCTGGCAGCGGGTACTGGATGCCGTGCGGGTGCAGAAGTTACGGCAAGCCGTGCGGGAGAATGACCGCAGTCAAGTGCAGAGCCTGCTGGCGGCTGGCGCGGACGGGAACCAGCAAGACCATGTGGAGGGCCACAGCGTGCTGCACGACGCCGTGGAACTGGCCTTGGATGAGATTGTGGACGACCTGCTCGGGGCGGGTGTCGATCCCGACCTCCAGGACGTCGACGGGTGGACGGCGCTGCATCTGGCGGCGTATGGGGGGGTCACGGCCCTGGTGCAGGCGCTCTTGGATGCGGGGGCGGATGTGACCCTCGAAGATGATGCGGGCCGGACGGCGCTGGCGCTGGCGCAGCAGCTCCCGGAGGGGGGTACGACGAATGCTGAGGTGGTGGCCCTGCTCCAGGCCGCGAACGAGTAGAAGTAGGGGGGCGACCCCCCCCGGTCTACGGCCACCCCTCCGGGGACATGTGAGGCCCATTAACTCGTTGGGTGGTTCGACCCTCACCCCAATCCCTCTCTCAGAGGGATTGGGGCTTTTCTTACCCTCGCCCCCTGGGCTGAGGCCCCGACAGTTTGGGCGGGTGGGCGGTTCGTGTT
>WTHE01000713.1 GCA_011523315.1 Candidatus Binatota bacterium | reverse complement strand
TCACTATCATATGGGACGGAGAGTCTTATCGGTGGGTAACGCGGGAGGGTCGCGATCTCATTTACAGTTCCGGCGGCGTCTTTCATACGTTCGTGGACCCCCGAGGCGGAGGCTGGGTCAGGGTGCTGGACCAAAGGGACCTCCCTGAAACCCTCCGCTACGCTGGACCGGACATCCAGTTCTTTGAGAGCGTTTCGAGAGGACTCACCACGTTAACCTATTGGGGTACGGCCTCCGACTTTAATCCCTAGGCGTCACCGGCGCTGCTCCCGCTCCAGGAAGCGATCTATCGTGGCCTGGAGACACCCACCTTGATAAAGCGAGAGAGGGCCACCTCGTAGGGATGGCCCTCTCTGTTTCTTCCCGAGCTGAAGATTTTTAGGCTCAACCGGCTGTGTGTCCGCGATTTATTCAGCAGAGTGTGCCCGGGCCGAGTCCGTAACTCCCTGATTTTCCAACACTCGCCTCCGGCCGCCCAGCTCGCTACGGCTGATAACACCCAAAGTGTCAACTATCGCCCCCAGACACAGCTGACGTGGCTGTCTTGTACTCGGCAATCCATTGGGCGGCGTCTTCTTTCGTGTACGCTCCACGGATGGCACCGCTGTTTTCTGGTAACTCGTGGCTTTCCAGCCTCCCGATGTGCGCTACTAGCCTCTCTCGCAGCGCATTTGCTGCTTCATCAGGCAAGCCTTTCCCGATAGAGTCTACGTCTTCTTGGGTCAACCCACCAGCGAAAACCGCTCCGGACAGGTCACTACACTTGCAAATCCGCTTGTTTATGACCGTTTCAAATGGCGCATCCAAATCCCCCAGGTGGCTAGAGGCCCCGTGCAGCTGCGCCCCCCTAAGCTGAGCCTCATGAAACTGCGCTCGAAGAAGGTCAGTCCCATGAAACTGCGCTTCAAAAAGATAAGCCCCATGAAGCTGCGCTCGAAAAAGGTCAGCCCCATGAAGCTGCGCTCCCACAAGATAAGCCCCGTGCAGTTGCGCTTCAAAAAGCTGAGCCCCGTACAAGCGTGCTTCCCTAAGCTGAGCCCCGTGCAGCTGCGCTCCTGCCAGAACAGCCTTTTCTAAACGTGCTCGGCTGAGATTGCTCCCGTTTAGCCAGCTTTTCTGCAAGTCGATGCGAAGCCCTCTGAAGACCTTATGCTCCTGTACGAAAAGCAGAGTCAGGAGGCTTTGTATTTCCTCCGAGGGTTCCTCCTGATGCTTTTTTCTGTATTTGAGTTCGCGCGTCGTCCAACGGATATGGGCGCAGAGAATGTCCAGCACGGCCTGACGTTGACCTAAGTCTTCAGCGTCCTCCGCCAGATGGAAGAGTTCGTAGGTCCCGCCCAGACGGACCGAGTCCGAGGCGTTTCCCAAGTGCTCAATGGCGTTTTTCATGCGCTCCTGACGCTGCCCCCGCCCGGTGTTCTCGTTAGCTTTTGCCTGTTCCTGCGTGGCCCTGGCTTGTGCTTTTGCGGTCTCTTCCATCGCGTGGGCGCGTCTATTGGCTACTAGGAACTGAAGGACAACTAGGATGCCGCCCATCCCGAATCCTAAAGCTCTCAGAGTCCCATATTTTCCGTCAGTGCCTAAAAGTTTGGTAATACAGGTTTCGATGGGTTCGCAGACCATGACGGCTATGAAAAGTACCAACAACACGCCGAGCAGAATGGTCAGAGCGCGTTGCCAAGGTGTACCGGTCTTCATCGCTGTACCGCTCCGTCTGATAAGGACCTTTGTGTCAAGCTTCCGTCCAGCTATGCCCCACGCCACGCTGCACCTACAGGGAAGCGATGGGGGCGACTCATAACGGCGTTTATCAGAGAGCGCAAGGGCCGGGTGCGGGCGCTCGTTGTATGACCGCTTGAGCATGGAGGATAACCATTGTGATGGGCGGCGGATGGTTCTTGCGAGGGGGACATAAACACTGTTATGCGTGCTGGCCCTCTCTGGTCCCTTCTGGAATGTTCCACATGTTCATGACCATTTCCCAGCCTCGCCTGTAGCTTGCGCGCCGACCGGGGATTGATTCCTTGCTCCGGGAGAGGAGCAGAACGAACGGAGGAGGGCCGTGAATGGTCTGGCCCGCCTATGGTCGCTTGAGGCTGGATGCCGCTTGTCAGCCGCGCCGCATCAAGCGTTCAGTCGCACTCGCCGATTCGGGTGCCGCTGGTCTTCATTTCCATCTCGTAGCCTTCGCCTTTGAAGGCGGTGCGGCCGGTCAGAGTGGCGCCGGTCGAGGTGTAGCTGATGCTCCCGGTCATGGGTGGATTACCCTGCCCGCGACTACAGGTCAGGGTCCCGCTGAATGAGGTGGTGTCTTGCGCGATATTGCTGAGCCGGCAGTCGCCGCTCTTGGTGATCGAGGCTGTTGGGTCCCAGTTCGGCTCGGTAACGCACTGGGTATCGGCGCGCGTCTGTGGCTGGGGCTGAAATGATGCCCGGCTCTCATACTCGAAACGCCATTTCCCCGGTGTGATGTCAAAAGCCTCAACGTGAGCCGGGAGCGTCTGAAATCCCACACCAACCAGGACCGCAAAGAACAGGGCATACCGCATACCAAACCTCCAACTCGGCGCATGTGCCATGCCATACTGTGGACGTGCCGGGTCGAGAAGGCAAGACCGCTGCCGTCCGTCCCGGCCTCTTGCCTTGCAGCGGGGTCGTATGCTTAAGCTCGACACACATATCTGTTCGGAGAGGGAGAAGAAGACCATGGCACATACACACGACGGTCCACTGTCACGCGTGATTGAGGTCGGCGAGCTGGAATGGCAGGAGCTGCAACCGGGAATTCGAGCCAAGCAGCTGTGGAGCGACGAGGCGAGCCAGCGCCGGGCGATCATGACCCGGATTGAGCCCGGGGCTGCTCTGCCCATGCACCGCCACGACGGCGACGAACTCATCTTTGTCCTGGAAGGGGCGCTGGGCGACGAATTCGGCACGGTCACGGCCGGCAATCTCGGCTACCGGCCCAACGGCTGCGTGCATACTGTGTCGAGCCCAAAGGGGGCGACCGTGCTGGCCGTGATCACGGGTGGGATCAGCATGACGGGTGAGCGGGGCGACGCGCCGCCGTCGCAGGTCTTTACCCTCAGTGAGTTGGAATGGACCGAGGCGCGGCCCGGCGTCCGGCTGAAAAACATCTGGCAGGACACCGAGGCGGAGCGGCGTGCCGTGCTGGCCCGGTTTGAACCGGGCGCCGAGCTGCCGCTCCACCGCCATGTCGGCGACGAGCTGATTTTTGTTATTGAAGGCTCAAACGCGGACGAGGCCGGCGAGGTGGCGACCGGCAACATGAGCTATCGGCCCCAAGGCTGTACCCACACCGTCACGACCAAGAACGGCGCGACATGTCTGAACATCGTGTGGGGCCACGCCGAGATGTTGTGACACCGCACGGGCAGGCGCGGCCTGCCCTCCGCCTCAGGCCGCCCGCTGCTCCAGGGCGGCTTTGATATCGCCATAGTCTGGAAACTGGTGAGTCTCCAGCTTTGAGTAAATCTTCGTGCCGTTGACGCTGACCTCAAAGCGTCCGTCGCCGAACGGGACCAGGGTCAGGCCGCTGATGTCTTGCTTGTAGTCGTTCAACAGGTGTTCCGTCAGACTGACGGCTTCGGGTTCGTAGCCTCAAGCCGCGCAGTATTCGATCCGAATGTCCATATCCGTCTCCTTGTCGGTTGAGCAAACCTGTCGCCATCCCTAGCACACAGCCGCCCCACACTCAACGAAAACGGCTTTGCTTTCTGCCGTCCCGTGGTCTATGCTCCGGCCAGAACGGTGGCGAAGCGCCTGCGATCAGCAAGCCGGACTCGGTGCTTGCTCCATCCGGGCATCTTTCGCACCTGTGTACAAGGAGGCGACGTATGGACTGGCGCGAACACTGTGGCGATAAACTTGTCTCTCCCCACCAGGCCGTGAAAGCTGCGGTGCGGGACGGCGACAGCGTGCAGCTCAACTGGTTGCACGCCACGCCGCTGACCCTCAGCCAGGCGCTGCTGGAGCGTAAAGAGGAGTTGCGCGAGGTCAGGGTCGGGACTATCGGGCCGCTGTTCAACTGGGACCAGCCCGGCGTCGAGCAGGCGTTCACGATTGAGGCCACCTATCTCGGCACGACCACCCGCCCGCTGATGAACGACGGCCGGCTAGATTTCATCCCGGTGATGTATTTTCGGCGCGGAGAACTGCCGCCGGGCCTCACCTGCGACGTGTACATGACCCCGGTCTCGGCTCCCGACAAGCACGGTTACTGCAGCTTCGGGCACGGGCTGTTCATGTCCAAAACCATGGCCAAGGCCGCCCGGACGGTTGTCGCCGAGGTGCACCAGGACTTCATCCGCACCGGCGGAGAGAACTATATTCACGTGTCGGAAATCGACTATTTTGTCGAACCCACCCAGCCGCCGGCCCAGCTGCCGCCGACCCAGCGTAACGACGAGGAAGTCGCCGCAACCGAGCTGATCTGTACCCTGGTGGCCAGTAATCTGGTCCACGACGGCGATACCCTGCAAATCGGCCTGGGCAGCGTGTCCTCGCCGATTGCCATGTATCTGGGCGACAAGAATGACCTGGGGATTCATACCGAGGTCATCCCCGGCGGCATTGCCCGTCTGGTCAAGGAGGGGGTCATCACCGGCAAGTATAAAACCGTCAATCCCGGCAAGGTCGTGGCCAGCGCGGGCATCGGGGTGTTTGACGACGAACTGGCGATCATCGACGGCAACCCCAATTTCGAGTTCTACGATTTCACCTATACCGACGACCTGCGCCTGCTGGTCAACCAGAAGAACTATGTCGCCGTCAACAACGCCCTGGCGGTCGACCTCGGCGGGCAGGCCTGCTCCGAGTCGTTCGGGCCGTTCATGTATACCGGAACGGGCGGGCAGACGACCTTCACCATTACCGCCGCCTTCAGCAACCCCGGCAAGTCGGTGATCGTCACGCCCTCGTCTTCGATTGTCAACGGCCGCCGTATCTCGCGCATCGTGCCGATGCTGGAGCCGGGCAGCGTGGTCACCGCCCAGCGCGCCTTTGTCGATTATGTCGTCACCGAGTACGGGATTGCCGAACTGCGGGGCAAGACCCTCAAACAGCGGGCGGCCGCCCTGGTCGAGATCTGTCATCCGGACTTCAAACCAGACCTGCTCAAAGAGGCCAAGCGCATTTATTTTCTGTGAGGCGCAACGCTATGGCAAGCGCACTGCCTAGGCCGCGGCTTTTTTCCCGACCAGAGTTCCAGCAGCTGGTTGATACCGGGCTACTGGCCGGGGAGCGGGTTGAGCTGCTGGATGGAACGATCCTGACCACGTCGCCCCAGAACACCCCGCACGCTGCGGTCGTGAACCGCTTGAACTATCGGCTCATGCGGAGCTGTGGCTCTGACGTGCATATCCGCATTCAGTCGCCCATCAGTCTGGATGCCTATAATCAACCCGAACCGGACGTGGTGGTGTGTCTTCCCAACCCCCTGGATTATGCCGAAAGCCATCCGCAGCCGGACCAGATTCTTCTCGTCATGGAAGTTGCCGAGGCCAGCCTGCGCCAGGACCGCGAGCGCAAGGCTGGTATCTATGCACGCAGCGGCATCCCGGAGTATTGGATTGTAGACCTGGTGCATCGTTGTATTGAGGTGATGACCGATCCGAATGCCGCCGCCCAACGCTATGAGCGGATGCGGACCTATGAACTCGGCCACAAGATACCGCTCCTGCACGACAAGCAGGTCGCCGTGAGCGATATCCTGCCCCCGCCCCCGACAAAACCTGAGGACGACTGAATGGCGCAGACATTCACCAACCGCCTGGCCAAGGAGACGAGTCCGTATCTGCTGCAACACGCCCATAACCCGGTCGACTGGTATCCGTGGGGCGAAGAGGCGTTTGCCAAGGCCAAGGCCGAGAACAAGCCGATTCTGCTCAGTGTCGGCTACTCGGCCTGCCACTGGTGTCACGTCATGGAGCACGAGTCGTTTGAGGACGAGAAAATCGCCGCGCTGATGAACGACTTGTTCGTGAACATCAAGGTCGACCGCGAGGAACGGCCCGACGTTGACGAAATCTACATGCACGCGGTCCAGATGCTGACCGGACGGGGCGGCTGGCCGATGACCATGTTTCTAACCCCGGATGCCGAGCCGTTCTACGGCGGCACGTATTTTCCGCCCGTTGACCGTCATAATCTGCCCGCCTTTCCGCGCGTCTTGCAGGGCGTGGCCCAGGCCTACCGCGACAAGCCCGACGAGGTGGCCAAATCCACCCGCCAAATTCTCGATAATCTGGACAAACTGTCCCAACGCCGGGAGACCGAGCGGCCGCTCCAGATCGAGACTGTGCAGAACGCTGCGGCCCAGCTGGCCGAACAGGTTGATCACGCCCACGGCGGCTTGGGCGGAGCGCCCAAGTTTCCCAACACCGCCGTCTTCAGCCTGTTTCTGCGCCAGCTGCATACCAATCAGAACAGTCACTACCTTGAAATGACCAGCCACACCCTGCGCAAGATGGCCGAGGGCGGGGTGTACGACCATCTGGGCGGCGGCTTTCATCGCTACTCGGTCGATGAGCGCTGGCTGGTGCCCCACTTTGAAAAAATGCTGTACGACAACGCCCTGCTGACCCGGCTGTATCTGGAGGCGTATCAGGCCACCCAGGATCCGTTTTTCCGTGGCGTTGTCGAAGAAATCCTGGCCTATGTCGAACGCGAGATGCTGAGTCCCGAGGGCGGCTTCTACTCGACCCAGGACGCTGATTCCGAGGGCGTTGAGGGCAAGTTTTTTGTCTGGGACCAGGAGCAGATTGTGGAGCTGTTGGGTGAAGAGGTCGGCGAAGTCGTGTGCCGCTACTACGACGTGACCGACGTCGGTAATTTTGAGGGCCACAACATCCTCCATCCGAGCCTGGAGCTGGACCAGTTGGCCCGGCTGTTTGGCCGCGAGGTTGACGAGGTCGGCCAGCTGATCGCCACGGCCAAACAGCGCCTGTTCAGCGTCCGTGAGGACCGGATCAAGCCCGGCCGGGACGAGAAAATCCTGACCTGCTGGAACGGCCTGATGCTGTCGGGTTTTGCCGAGGCCGCGCGGGTGCTGGATAACCCGCACTACCTTGATATTGCCCGTCGCAACGCGGCCTTCGTTCTGACCAAGCTGTATGAGAATGGGCGGCTGCTGCGCAGCTATAAAGACGGCCAGGCCAAGTTCAACGCCTATCTCGACGATTATGCGTCCTTCACCTGCGGCTTGCTCGACCTGTACGAGGCGACTTCGGAGCCGGACTACCTCGACCGCGCCGTGGCCCTGAGCCAGGTCTTGCTCGAGCGTTTCTGGGACACCGAGCAGGGCGGCTTCTTTTTTACCAGCGACGACCACGAGCGCCTGATCAGCCGCTCCAAGTCGGCCTTTGACGGCTCCATCCCGTCCGGCAACTCGCTGGCCACGCTGGCCCTGCTGCGTCTCTTCTCTCTGACCGAAGGCCAAGACTATCTGGACAAGGCCGAGCAGACCCTGCGCCTGTTTTATGACGACATGGAGCGCAGTCCGTTCGGGTTCAGCCAGCTGCTCGGGGTGCTGGATTTCCACCTCCAGCGTCCCAAACAGATTGTGTTGGTCGGAGACGCCAGCGCGCCGGAGACGCGCCAGCTCCTGGCCCGCATCAACGCCCTGTATCTGCCCAACAAGACCGTCGTGTGTCTGGACCCGCAAAGCCTGGCCGACGGAAAAGGGCCGGCAGCCCTGGCCGGCAAGGTGCAGGTCGACGGCAAACTGACCGCGTATGTGTGTCACAACTTTACCTGTTCGCCGCCGGCAACCGACTGGGGGAGCTTGAAAGCGCTGCTGCTGGACTGAGCGCCTGTTCCTATCTCGGAGCCAACGGAGAGAGCCTATGGAATTTGTCAAAGGCGCACTGCAGGTTATCTTTTTCGTTGCCTTTATAGGGGCCGGGCTGGCTGCGGCGACGATCATCAGCAACAGTTTGCCGATGACCGACCCGCCGGGCCTGCTGACCCGGGCGCTGACCTATCTGAACACCAACGTCGCCCAGACCACCCAGGACTCGGCCTTTCCCGAGCTGCGCATGATCCGCTATCAGGCGCCGCCGGCTCTGCTCAGGGATGTGGCCCGGCGGGCCGCCGAAGCCCTGGGCTGGGAGGTGACGGAGACCGATCCCCAGACGCATTCGGTCAGAGCCGTCGTCACCACCAAGCTGTTCGGCTTTCAGGACGATGTCTTTATCCGCGCCTATGCCGCCCGACCCAGCGGTAGCGCGCTGTACATCCACTCCTCGTCCCGGGTCGGCAAGGGCGACCTGGGCACCAACACGCGCCATGTGATGAACCTCACCGAAGCGGTCTACCAGCTCGCCCCGCCGTCAAGCCGCATCCGCGATGAAGAAGAGTGGAGTCTTGACGAGGAGCCCGGCCTGGACGAGGCGGCCGAAGCCGGGCCGCAGGCTGGAGAAGAGCAGGGGGCGGAGCAGGACGGCCAATCAGCCGAAGAAGGGGAGAGCTGATGGAAAAACCCGTACAGTTCTACAGCGAAAACATCCCGATGGCCGGCGTGCTGTTCGTACCCGACGACCTGAGCGCCGGCCAGACCCGGCCCGGGATTGTCATGTGCCACGGCTTTACCGCAGTCAAAGAGGTCATGCTGCCCGAGATTGCCCGGCGCCTGGTCGGTCTGGGCTATGTGGTGCTGACCTTTGACTATCGCTTCCTGGGCGCCAGCGGTGGCGAGCCCCGGCGCCAGATCATTCCGCTGCGCCAGATAGAAGATATCCGCAATGCGGTGACCTTTCTCCAGCTTCAGCCCGAGGTCGACCCCGAGCGGCTGGGCTTGTTCGGGGTCAGTCTGGGCGGGGCGAATGTGAGCTACGCGGCCGGCGTTGAAGCGCGGGTCAAGGCGACGATCAGCGTGTGCGGCATAGGCGACTGCGGACGCTGGATTCGGGATGCCTGCCACTTCTGGGAGTGGCGAGCCTTGCTGCAACGCCTGGAGGCCGACCGGGCGCGGCGCGTCCTCAGCGGGGAGTTGGAATACGTACAGGCCAACGAGATTGTGCCCGAACCGGACAGCACGACCGCGCTGTTCGGTCAGATCCTGGATCAGTACCCGCAGTGGAGCCGGGAAATCAGCCTGTCCTCGGGCCTGCCGATGATGGCTTACAAGCCGGAGTCGGTGGTGGCCGATATTGCGCCCCGGGCGATTCTGTGGCTGCACGGCGATGCCGATGAGCGGGTGTCAATGGAAGAGTCGCAGTCCATGTACGCCAAGGCCGGCGAGCCCAAAAAAATCGTCATCCTGCCCGGCCTCGGCCACAGCGATATTCTGACCGGTCCGGGTCTGGACCAGAGCCTGCCGCATATCAAGGCCTGGTACGCCCAGCACTTGTAAAAGGAGGAAGCATGGCGGAACATGGCGAAGAATTTGTTGAGTTGACCGGCGCTCGGGTCCAGGTTTTGCGGGGCGGGCAGGGCAGGCCGCTGCTGCTGCTGCACGGCGCCGGCGGCAACCCCGGCTGGCTCCAGTACCACGACATGCTGGCTCAGCACTACGAGCTGTACGTGCCGACCCATCCGGGTTTTGGCTGCTCGAGCCGCCCTCCGTGGCTCGACTCGATGCCCGATCTGGTCGATTTTTACGCCGATTTTCTCGATCACTACGGCTGGCAACAGGTGCCCGTGGTCGGCTTCTCCATGGGCGGCTGGCTGGCCGCCGAGCTGGCCGCCAGTTGCCCCGAGCGGGTATCGCGGCTGAGTCTGGTCAATGCGGTCGGGCTCAAGGTCGAGGGCGCCGAAATCGCCGATATCTTTCTGCTGACCCCCCAGGAACTGGCCGACCTGGCGTTTTACGATCTGGCCCAGGTGGCCGAGCGGGAACGCCTGTTTCCCGCCAAGCCCAGCCCGGAACAGATGATCCTGCGCGATAACAGCCAGCTCATGGCCCAGCTGGTGGGCTGGAAGCCGTATATGCACAACCCCAAGCTGGTCCACCGCCTGCGCCGGATCAAGGCGCCGACCCTGGTCGTGTGGGGCAAGCACGATGGCCTCGTGCCGCTGGCCCATGGCGAGGCGTATCACCAAGCCATTCAGGGGTCGGAGCTGACAGTGATCGAGCGCTGCGGCCACTCGCCGCAGTTCGAGCGGCCGGCCGAGTTTGTGGCTGTGCTGGAAGCGTTTCTGGCCCGTGGCTCACAGTGAAGGAGGGGAACTCTATGGTCGATTTTTACTACTTCAGTGAAATGCCGTATCCAGACACGCCCGAGTTGGATCAATACCCGTCCATTCGGCTGACCTATCCCAACAAGTATTTCGACCGCAAAACGGGTTCGGATCTGATCCGGCGCTATATTGACGAATACGCCTATGCCGAGACCGTCGGCTTTGACGGACTGATGGTCAACGAGCACCACAACACGCCGACGTGTATGCACTACGCGGCCAATATCAGTGCCGCCGCCCTGATCCAACGCACCCAGGCGTGCAAGATTCTGCTGCTCGGCAACGTGATCGCCCTGTGGGACAATCCGGTCCGTTTGGCCGAAGAGGTCGCCATGCTCGACCTGATGTCCGGCGGGCGGGTGATCTCGGGCTTCGTGCGGGGTATCGGCATTGAGCAGTTTTCGATGAATATCGACCCCGGGCTGAACCGCGAACGCTATCAGGAGTCGCACGATCTGATTCTGAAGATCTGGACCCAGCCCGGCCCCTTCCGCTGGGAGGGCAAGCACTTTCAGTTTCGGTATGTGAACCCGTGGTGCTTTCCGCTCCAGGAGCCGCACCCGCCGATCTGGGTGCCCGGCATCGGCAGCACGGCGTCGATCAAGTGGGCCGCCCAGCACGGCTATCCGTATGTCTCCTTCCTGGCGCCCATGGACATGGCCGAGCAGTGGTTCGACCTGTACCGGGAAACGGCCGAGCACAGCGGCTATACCGCCACCCCGGACAACCTCGGCTATATGACCGGCCTGTTTGTGGCCGATACCGAGGCCGAGGCGCGCAAGTCCTACGAACACTATCTGTGGCGAACCCAGACCTCGCTCAAGGGCCCGATGCACTACTACATGCCGGTTGGCATGACCTCGCGCGGCACGACCTCGATTCTGTCCGAGGGCTCGGGCGCCAAGAAACACAAGCCGGTTTTTCAGATGACGATTGACGATCTCCAGGAGGCCGGCGGGTTTGTGGTCGGCACGCCCAAGCAGGTGACCCAACGGCTCAAGGAGATCATTCAGCGTCTGGGCATCGGCCACATGCTCTTCGAGGGGCAGTACGGCGGTCTGCCCCACGAACTGACCATGCGCAGCATCGAGCTGACGGGCAAGGAAGTCCTGCCCGCGCTGCGCCAGGAACTTGCCTGAGGGAAGACACATGAAAGTCGGATTCATCGGTTTGGGAAACATGGGCAACCCCATGGCGTCCAATGTGCGCCGGGCCGGCCACGATCTCAGCGTGTATGACCTGCGCCGCCAGGCTGCCAGCCCGCTCGAAGACCTCGGTGCCGCGTGGGCCGACAGTCCCCGGGCAGTGGCCGCCGCGTCCGAAGTCGTCCTGTCCTCGTTGCCCGGTCCGCCCGAGGTCGAGGCGGTCGTCCTGGGCGATGACGGCGTGTTCGCCGGACTGGCCGAGGGGGCGGCCTACATCGACATGAGCACCAACTCGCCGGCGGTCATCAGAAAGCTGGCCGAGGTGGGGAATGCGCGCGGCTTTCAGGTGCTCGACGCCCCGGTCACCGGCGGCGTCCCCCGCGCCCGGGACGCCAGCCTGACCGTGTTTGTCGGCGCCACACAAGACGAGTTCGCGCGCTTCCAGCCGCTGCTGAGCGCGATTGGCAGCAATGTGTTTCACATGGGAGAGGTTGGCTGCGGCAACGTGACCAAGCTGGTCAACAACATGATGGCCTTTGTGAACTTCATGGGTGCGGCCGAAGGGCTGGCGATTGGCGCCAAGGCCGGGGTTGATCCCCAATTGCTGGTTGACGCCATCAAGACCGGCTCGGGCAACAGCACGATCAACGAATTTGCCCTGCCGGCCTTTCTGCGAGGCGAGACCGGGCTGGGCTTCGCCACCGCCCTGGCCACCAAGGACGTGCATCTGGCGGTTGAGCTGGCCAAAGAGTGTGGAGTGCCGGCCGAGGTCGGCCCGCTCGTCGAACAGGCCCTGACCCACTTTCGTGACGCCGGTCACGGCGGGGACGACATCATGGCTATCGTCCACGATATCGTGCAGCGCTCAGGCGTAGACGTGAGCGGCAAGAAGTCTTCATGACGGGCCGTTCTCTTTACTCGCCTTTCGGTTTGCCTCTATACTTGGGCCGAGTCGAGTCTGCCGAACCCGGCTCGGTCACCGGATGGACAGGGGCATTCAGGGGATTACCACCACACAAGGAGGGCTGTTATGGCCGAATATGATGTATTGATTAAAAACGGCACGATTGTCGATGGTTTGCGCATGCCGGCCTACCGGGGGGATATCGGTATCCGGGGTGGCAAGATTGCCGCCATGGGCAATGTCGGCGGTGATGCCAGTCGCGTCATTGACGCCACCGGCCTGATCGTCGCGCCCGGTTTCATGGACATTCACACCCATTACGACGCCGCGCTGAGCGGCTGGGACCCGTACGCCACGCTGTCGGGCTGGCACGGGGTGACGACCGTGGCGATCGGCAACTGCGGGTTTGGCTTTGCCCCGGTCCGGCCCGAGGATCGCGAGCGGGCGATGCTGCGCATGGAGCGGACCGAGACCATCCCGCTGTCGATCATGCAGACCGGGATGCGCTGGGATTGGGTGACCTTCCCCGAATTTCTGGACAGCCTGGATACTCACGGCCTGGGCGTGAATGCGGCCTCGCTGGTGCCGTACTCCCCGCTGCGGGCCTGGGTGATGGGCAACGAAGCCGCCCGCGATCCCAACTATCAGGCCAAACCCGAAGAAATCGCCCAGATGAAGCATCTGCTGCGCGAGGCCCTGGAGGCCGGCGGCTTTGGCTTCTCGGCCACCTTCAGCATGGCCAACCGCGACTACGACGGCGGCTATCTGCCGACCCAGGTCGCGCCCCGCGAAGAATACCTGGAAATGGCGGCGGTGCTGCGCGACTATAACCGCGGCTCAATCGAGTGGACCATGGGCCGGGCGCTCCAGGGCCTCAAGCTCGATTTCCTGATCGAGCTGGCCAAGACCAGCGGTCGGCCGCTCAACTGGAACGCCATCGTGTACGACCCGACCAACCCGACCAACTGGCGCCGCCAGCTCGACTGGACCGAAAAAGCCTATCGCGAGGCGGTCGTGCTGCCGGTCGATATTTGCCTGCCGGTCGAGTTCGAGTTCACCCTGGAAACGATTGGTCTGTTCGACCAGTTGCCGGCCTGGAACGAGGCCACAGTCGGGACGCTCGAAGAGCGCAAGGCCAAGCTGTCGGACCCGGCCCGGCGTCCGGCCCTCAAGAAAGACATGGAGGGCGGGGTGATGGGTCGGCCGCGTCGGCGTGACCGCGATGACGGTGAAGCCGCCCAGGTGTCGATGTTTCAGTGGGATCAGACCTTTGTGGATGATGTCCATCTGGACAAGAACTCACACCTCCAGGGCCGCAGCATTTCCGATATTGCCGCCGAGCAGGGCAAGCATCCGGTCGATGCCATGCTCGACCTGGCGGTTGAGGAAGACTTCAAGACCGAGTTCTCCATGCCCAGCCTGCTCAACGACAACGACGAGGCCGTCGGCCAGATCATCAAGCATCCCCTGTGCCTGATCGGCGCTTCGGACGGTGGGGCGCATACCAAGTTCCTGACCTCGGGTCGCTACCCGACCCACTTCCTGGCCCACTGGGTGCGGGACAAGGGGCTGATGAGCCTGGAAGAAGCCCACTGGCGACTGTCAACCATGCTGGGCTGGGCGATCGGTATCCGCGATCGGGGCTGGCTGCGCGAGGGCATGCCGGCCGACATCGTGGTCTACGACCTGGAAAAACTGGCCGTGCTGCCCATGGAGACGGTCACCGACCTGCCCAACAATGACTGGCGGCGGGTCCAGAAGGCGGACGGCTACCATTACACCCTGGTGAATGGCGGCATAACGTTTGAGGGCCAGACCTGCACCGGCGCCCTGCCGGGCAAGATGCTGCGCAGCTACGAGCAGGGAGCCTAGCCAAAGAGGGTAGGGGGGGTATCCCCCACCCTCGATAAGCGCACAACGGAGGGACGCCAAGAGGAAACGTGGCGTCCCTCCGTATGAGTTGACACGTTTCCTCCATCAGGTTTCAGGCATGGCACGCAGCTTTGATCCCATTCTGGTTGAGGTGATGAAACACGAGTTGGCTGCGGTCACCGAAGAGATGGCCATTGCGGTCAGCAAAACCGGCCGCTCGGCCATGGTTAAAATCGGTGACTTTGCCGCAGCCATCTGTGACGGCCAGGGTCGTCTGATCGGCCCCGGCTATGCCGCGCCGTTTCAGCTCGCCATTTTCATGGAGGTCATGGACTGCGTGCGCGCCAAATGGCAGGACCGCCTCAAACCCGGCGATATCCTGCTCGTCAACGACCCCTACGCCGGCATGGGCCATATGCCCGACGTGGCAATCGTCGCCCCGATCTTCTGGCAGGGTGATATCCTGGCCTACACCATCGCCTACTCCCACCACACCGACATTGGCGGCCGCTTTGCCGGTGGCTTCAGCAGCCAGTGTACCGAAACCTTCGAGGAGGGCTTGCGGCTGCCCATTGTCAAGCTGTACGCCGAGGGGCAGCGCAACGAGGGCCTGCTGGACACCATCCTGGCCAACGTCCGCACCCCGGAAGAGTGGCTGGGTGATGCCGAGGCCAAGATTGCCGGCTGCTGGCGCGGTGAGCAAGAGATTGTGCGTATGCTCGAAAAGTACGGCGTGGAGACCTTCACCGCCAGCTGCGACTATCTGATGGACTATGCCGAGCGCGAAACCCGGGCTGCCATCCGGGCCATCCCCGACGGCGTGTACGAACACCACGACTTTTTTGAGGACGACGGCTTTGGCACCGAAGGGGTGGAACTCAAGCTGAACGTCGCTTTGCGGGTCAGTGGCGACCGGCTGACGGCCGATTTCAGCGGCACCGCGCCACAGGCCCGAGGCGCCATCAACCTGCCGCTCAGCATGACCAAGGCCATGGTCTATGCCGCCATCAAGGTCATCGTCCAACCCGACGTGCTGCTCAACGTCGGCTTCACCCGACCGATCAACATCCTGGTGCCCGACGGCTGTCTGGTCAACCCCAGCTATCCGGCTGCGGTCGGCGGCCGGGCACCGCTGTCGTTCAGCCTGTTTGACCTTGTTTTTCGGGCGCTGGCCAAAGCCCTGCCCGACCGGGTGCCCATAGCCGGCGAGGGCGGCGACATCCTGCACTTTGCCGGAACCAAGGCCGACGGCACGCCGTTCGCCATGCTGGACGGATTCTTCGGCGGCTGGGGCGGCCGCCCGATGAAGGACGGCATCGACGGGGTGACGCCCATGACCTTCGGCTCCTACGGCACCACGCCGGCCGAGCTGCTCGAACGCGAGTACCCGCTGGTGGTCGAGGGCTTTGGCTATCGGGCCGATACGGGTGGGGCCGGCAAATACCGCGGCTCGCTGTCGGTCTTCCGGCAGTGGCGTTTTCTCCAGCCGGGCAAGATCATGATCCGCACCAACCGGCTGAGCCGGCCCTCTGAGGGGCTCAGCGGCGGCCAGCCCGGCGGGCTGTCGCAAAACACCTGGAACGCCCACGCCGAGAACAGCCAGCTGCAGCGTCAGACCCATCTGCATATGGAGGTCAAGGCCGGCGACCGCCTCCACCATCTGGTCAGCGGCTCGGGCGGCCATGGCGATCCCTGGACCCGCGAGCCGGAGAGGGTCTTTGCCGATGTGGTGGATGAGAAGGTCACGATTGCCGGCGCTCGCCAGCACTACGGCGTGGTCATTGATGCCGATCCGCTGCGCATCAACTGGGACGAGACCGCCGCCCTGCGACAGGCCGGTCGCCAACCGGTCGCCGCCGCTGATTAAATCAACCTGCTGTTCTCTGTGTTGAAGAACGCTGTATAAACGCGCTACTCCCCAGCCGCGTAGATCGTCAGCAGGAGTTCCGCATCGTCAATCAGGCGGTACTCCGGCGTCTTGCCGGACAGCTGTTCGCTGTTATCCAGGATGATGCGCACTCCCTCTCCGCGTTTGTCCATCAGGGTCCGTCGGTCCGTTTCCAGCCTGGGGATATTCGCTGGCACTGTACACTGGGCGAGCAAGCTGGAGAGCGTCTCGTTACGGGACGATTGTCGATACGGCAGGCTTTCGACAGTCATCGTGTTGGGGATCGTACCGGGAGAATAGAGTTCGAGGTGGTCCTCGAACAGGCGAAGTCTGATCTTCGAGCCGTGAATCGAATAATCCCGGTGCGCCACGGCATTGACGACAGCCTCGAAAATTGCCGTCATATCGAACTGGGGCTGATCCTGGCGTCCCTGGTCTTTGAACGCCACCGTCCTCATGTTCTTTGCCACGAAGCGGCAAGCCTCGGAGACTTGGCGGTCGAGCGGGCCGGTGATGTCGGCAGCGTCTAACTGGTAGGCGTCCCCCGGTTCACCCGGCCTGATGCTGGTTCCCCGGTAGGCCACTGCTTGGATGTAGGCGTTGGGCAGCCATTGGCGTGGATCTTCACTTGCCATCAATACGCCGGCAACGGTCGGCTTCATCGTTCCGTCTTCGTCGGCGCGTGCCATGCCGAGTTTCCCGAGAAAGTCTTCCCGAGCATCGTCAGACCGCAGGGTGCGAAATCGCTCCCACAGAGCCGGTGCCAAGTTTTCCAGTCGGGCGCTGGATACTATCTGTTCATCAAAATAGATAATGCGCGTTTGGCTACGCTGCTGGAAGAGCCGGGCGAGAGCCTCAGGCGACAGGCGGCGCTTCGAGTCCGCCAGACGCTGGAAGTACCCGCCAGGACTTCTGTGGACAAACAAGCTGCGTGGGATGTCCACCTTCACAACGGCTACTTCGGCGCCCGTGCTTGAGGGCAACCGGAGTCGGTCCAGCACGATGTTCTCAATGGCCGGTTCTATGGAATCGATGCACACTTCTCGGACGAAATCGACGACCGTATCGAGGCGATCAACCGGGATGCCGAGAACCTCGTGGGTCTTGTCCTCAACCCCGAGAACAAACACACCCCCACGACTGTTCGCAAAGGCGGCCAACTCATCGGCAAGGTCGTCGCGGCGTGGTTGGCTGACTCTCCCTCCGGCAAAGCGCACTTCCTTGTACTCCAGAAAGGTGCTTTCGCCCAGTCGGATTTTGTCGAGCAATTCCTTCGGGCTATCAAACATGAACCGGCTCCGGCCCGAGGCGCCGATAGCGGCGTTCAAACGCTTCGCGCCCGCCTTCCATCACCCGGCAGACTTCCTCGCGTATGGCTTCCTCCTGCAGAGAGCCTGAGCGCACCACCGTGCATTGCCCAGCCCGAAAGTCGAGGACGTGCAACATCTCTGCATCGCCGTTCACCACCACGTTCGGGTTATGGGTGACGACGATAATCTGCCGCCGGAGTTTGTTTTCCCGGATTTGGCGTACGACCAAGTCGTAGATCAGGTGATTGTCCAGGTCATCTTCCGGCTGGTCCAGCACGAGCGGCTCCTCGCCATGGGCGAGCAGGAAGGCCAGCATTGCCGCCGCTCGCTGCCCGGCCGATGCCTGGGCAATAGGTTGAAAATCCGTGCCGTCGCCCCGCCGACTGTACTCCACGCTCAAGCCGTCTTCCGGGAACCAGGCCAGCACTTTGTCGAGCAACTCGGGCGTCCGGTCGAATTGGCGCTTGAGGTAGTTGTTAAAATGCCCGCCAAAGCTGCCTGTCCCACCGCAGGTGGCTTCAATGCGATCCTTGAGGCTCTTCAGCCGGGCTTCGAGCACTCCACGTCGTTCCGCCGAGTTTTCCGGCAAGTCCGCGAGCAGCTGCGCTACGCTCCCCCTGCTTGGCTGATCGTCCTCCAGGGCCAGGATATCGTCCTGGAACCGGTCGTCGAGAACGTTCAACACCTCCCGTAAGGAACGTTCAAGGACTCGGAGGTCGTCGCCGTAGGTCCGACTTTGAATACGGACAAATTTGTTGTCAGCCAGCGCCTCGGCGAGAAAGTGGTCGCGAGCGTCACTGACGGCGCGGCGAGCCTCCAAGACTCTACGGAGCCCCGCCTGCGACTCCCCGACCAGTCTGTCGCGTTCTTCCCGCAGCGAATCCAGACGTGTCAGTTCAGCGTCGATCCGCTGCCGATCCTGCACTAAGCGGCTGTATTCGCTCGGATCGGCGACGCCCTCTTCGCGCAGCATGCCGATCAACTGATCGTAGTTGGTATCCGCCCGGTCCACGGCTTCTTGCCACACACTTTCTGTCAATGTTTCGCGCTGGGTCTTGGCCACTCCGCGCAGACGCTGCGCGGTGGTGTGGACATCGTCCGCCGCTATGCGCACGGCGGCGGCCAGTGTGTCTATGATCGCAGTGACCTGGCGATCTTCGGCTGAGTCCGTGACGAACAGCTCGTCGGGCAGGTCTTCGGGTTGCAACTCTGCGGCCACCCCCTCAAGACGCCCAGCAGCCTCTGCTGCTACATCGAACTGTCGCTCCGTTTCTCTCCGCTGACGGCCTCGGCGTCGGTAGCTTGTCAGCACTGCGGTATGGCCCGCTTCCTCGAAGCGCTTCAGTTTTCGCTCGACATCCTCGTGCTCGACGATAAGGGCGTCCCGGTCGGCCAATTTGCCTTCAAGTTCCCGAATGCGCGCCCGCAAGGCATAAAATGCGTCTTTGGCGCCGTTCAGATCTTTTTGGAGCGCGGCCACGCCAGCCGCCTCGTCAATCACCTGCAACAACGCCTGCTGGTTGTCGCCAGCCAGTTCGGCTATCTGCCCCTGGTTGAACATGCGAATCGGAAAGCGTGCCGGCGTCACGGTCTGAGCCGACGAGGGCTGCCAGTTGCGACCGGCTTCTTCCTCCACGCTCGTGTTATCGCCCTTGCGGCGTACCCGATACCGGACGCCGTCACGCATCACGGTCCATCCGAGCTTCGTCGAGCCTGTCAAGCCACCCTCGTCCATACGCTTCGAGGGCACCCGATTGAATCGTTCAAAGGTCAAGCGGGGTCCGCTGCGCTCTTCTAAAAGTTGCAATTCATGCTCACGCCTTGCCGCAAGCCTCAAGGCATGGATGACGGTCGATTTGCCCGTGCCACGTCCACCGACCAGGGCGTTGAGCCACGGGCTGAACTCGAGCCTGACCGGTTCACCGTGTCCCATATACCGCGCGTCCTCAACCTCGATGGCTTCGATGTAATACTTCGGCAGCGCGAAGGGGTCGAAGGGAGCTGATTCGTCGCTGCGCCGGATCGAAAAGCCTCCGCCGTCCAGCAAGGCTAGGCGCAGTCCTTCAAGCGATGGGGTCGCCATCTTGACCCAGGTGTAATGCGAGCCGGGGAAATGCCCTCCGGTCTGGCTGGCTGGGTGATGGGAGTCTGAGCCGAGAACCTTCGTCCAACTGAGC
>WTHE01000043.1 GCA_011523315.1 Candidatus Binatota bacterium | reverse complement strand
GACCGGACGTGCCATGCTGCGAACAAGAATTAACCGACCGTTCAGTTAAGTCAAGAGGGGTACGATTTGGGCTGCTGGCCTAATGAGGCCGTCGGGAAAAGCAAAGTGGGCCGTTGGCCGAGATGCGGTACTGGCCTAATTGGCCGGACAGGATTTTTCGGTCAAAAAGCCTTGCCAGCCCCTCCAAGGGGGTTTACCTTTGGTATCGACACGCCAGGGCTTTTCTGACACGGCAACCTGACCATTTCTTTTGAGCGGCAAGAGTAAGGCCATGCCTCCCACCCCCTCCATGCAGCTATATCGGCTCGGTGTTGCATTTCTTCAAGATAACCTCATTCTCATTCTTCTTATTGGGGGCGGGCTCACTGGCGCCCTCATTTGGCGCATTGCCGTCTGGAAAACGGCCATCGAAAAAAAGCAGGGCTCCTTAGCCACGAGTATCACCGACAATCATGGATCATTGAATCAACTCGTAGTCGATATCCGACAGGAGATTCGAGAGGATTTCCGGGACCTACGGAAAAGCATCGAAACCATACTCCACCGACTCCCCCCTGCCACGACTCAACCAGGCAGCCCGACGACCTTGACCGACCTCGGAAAAGAAATCGCCCAAGAAATTCAGGTTGCCCAGTGGGTTCCGCAGTACGCCAAAAACAATCTCTCAGCATTACGGGGGGCAAACCCCTACGAAGTCCAAAAAATATGCCTTCATCATGCGCGCATGTTTATGGAAAATCGCCTGAATGAAGCGGGAATGGGCGACAAGGTGGACGCAATGAAAATGTCTGCCTTCCAGCACGGCGTGAGCCTCCAGCAAGTCCAGGATGTCGCTGGCATTGCCCTGCGTGATGAAGTGCTAGAACTGCTCAGTCTCTCCCCCGAATAGCAGACAGCCGCCCCTTGAGCGTCACGCTTTCACGCCCCGAATCGACAGTTGAATCTGCTTCAGACTAGGCCACTTGCTGTTAAAGTAGGCCAACATGGCTCAACTTAGGACACTACCCGATTTGAGCACAAAGATCGTGACGGTCTGAACTTTTGCCTTTTGCCCTTTGCCTTTTGACTTTTCCCCTGTCTTCACGGCGCCCAGCCCGGCTGCCCGGACAGCGAAATGGCAAACACCGGCACGCCGATCAGATACAACAGGACGGGCAGGATCAGAACGCCGATCACATTCAGCCCCAGGCCGGTCCAGAACATCTGGGGCAGGCTGACCCGCCGGCTGGCAAACACGATGGCGTTGGGCGCAGTGGCGGTCGGCAGCATGAAGGCAAACGAGGCGGCAAAGGTGGCCGGGATCATGAGCAGCAGCGGATCGATGTGCATGGCGCCGGCGCTGGCGGCCAGGATGGGCATCATCAGGGTGGTGGTGGCCGTATTGCTGGTCACCTCGGTCAGGCCGACCAGCAGGGCGCACACCGAAAAAATCGCCCCAAACGGCGGCAGGTCTTGCAGAAAGCCGAGCTGATCGCCGACCCACACGGCCAGCCCCGAGCTGCCGACCCCCCGGGCCAGGGCCAGGCTGCCGCCGAGCAGGACCAGAATTCCCCACGGCATGCGCTCAAACACGCTCCGGTCGAGCAGACAGCGGCCGGTGCCCTCGCCGGTCGGAATCACGAACAGCAGGGTGGCCATGAACATGGCCAAGGTGGAATCCTTGATATTGTCCGGAACCGGAAACACATGCACCCAGCCGGGGATGGTCAGCGGCCCGAGCGGCAAATCCTCACGGAACATCCACAGCACGGCGGTCAGGGAAAACAGGATCAGCACCCGCCGTTCGGGGCGGCTCATCGGGCCGAGGGCGCGCAGCTGTTCGGTCAGAAAGCCCCGGTCTTCCTGCCAACCGCTGGTCGGCACCCGGAACACACCAAAGACCAGGTACAGCCAGGCACACACCAGCATGAGCGCAGCGGTCGGCAGGCCAAACAGCATCCAGTACAGGAAGCCGATGCTCGGGCCGTCCGGAAACAGGTTCTCGAAGGCGCCCAGGAACACGGCGTTGGGCGGGGTGCCGACCGGGGTGCTGACGCCGCCGATCGAGGCGCTGTAGGCCATGCCCAGGATCAGCGCCGTGCCAAAGCCCCGGCTCGTATCATAGCCCCGGGCGTCAACATGGCTGAGAATGGCCAGGGCGATCGGCAGCATGACCACGGTCGCGGCGGTATTCGACATCCACATCGACAGCAGGGCGGTGGTGCCGAAGAAGCCCAGGATCAGCACACGCGGTGAGCCACCGATGCGCGACAGAATCCACAGCGCGACCCGCCGGTGCAGCCCCCACTGCTCGGTCGCCAGGGCCAGAAAAAACGCGCCAAAAAACAGGAACACAATCTGGCCGGCATAGGCGCTCGACACCTCATCGGCCGGCAGAATGTCGAGCACCGGAAACAGGAACAGGGGCACAAAGGCGGTCACGGTCAGGTCAATCGCTTCGCTGACCCACCACACCGCCATCAGCGCCGCAACGGCCGTCGTCCGCCAGGCGGCCAGACTCATCCCGTCCGGCGGCGGCAGCAGCAGCAGCACGGCGCACAGCCCGACCCCGCCCAGCAGGCCCAGGCGGCGGCGTGTTGAGGTGGAAGATTCGGCGTCGGCCATTATTCCCCTGTATCGAGCGTTGTAGGGACGGCCGCCTGTGGCCGCCCTGTGTTTCGCATTCTCGTATACCGGGCGCAGCCTAGCAGCCCCGCCCCGGCTTGAAAAAGGGGGGGTTGCCCGGACAACGGGGCGAAGACAGCAACAGGCGGGCGATTGACCCGTTCTTGCCGAGGCGCTGTCCTCTCGCTGGCCACACTGAACACTGTGGGCGTTATCGGACGGAGGCGCGCCGTTACGCTTCCCGGACCTCAAGCGGGCCGCCCCGAATTCAGGCGAACGCGGTGAGCGACAGCACCAGCCGCACCAGGTCCGCCTACCGGGCAATCCCCTGCTTGCGGTAGATCTGATTCAGCGACCAATAGACGGCCCCGGACGTGCGGCCCATCGCCGCCGCAATCTCGGGCACCGTGCGGCCTTCCGCCAGCCAGGCCGCGACCTGGCCCTCCACCGCCGTCAGTCCCAGGGCCGCAGCCACCGGGGCGGGGTCGATACGGGTGACGTGGCCGGGCTCGGCGATCAGCACCACCGCCGCGACCGGCCGGGCGCCAAAGTCCAGCGGCCGGGCATCTACGGGGGTGACGTGCACCACGAACGGCCGCCGCAGAGCGCCCCGCTGGAGCGGCATTGACCCACTGACGGCGGGCGGACTGGAGGTGGGCAGGGCAGCGGCAATCAGCCGCGCCAGGCGGGTGTGGTCAGCGGGCTTGCGGGCGGTCAGCTCCCCACCCTGGTCCGTCAGCCCATCGCCAGCCCGCAGGATGGCGCGAGCGCGGTCATTGGCCTCCACGATCTGCCCGTACCGGTCCAGGTAGAGGACGCCGACCCGACGGGTGTCGAGGAGAGCGGTCACGGCTGCGCCCAGCGTCTCGGCTCTGACCAGCGTCTGGCGGACGCGGACGAATTGCCGGATGTGGGGCAGCAACGCTGTGACCATGCTGAGCTGCGCGGCCCCCCAGCCGTCCCGGGTGACCGGGTCCAGGGGGCACCAGGCGATATGGGAGCCGTCCGGCTCAATCAGGCGCACCTGCAAGCTATCCTGGGCATGCGAGCGGGCAAACGCCTCGTTGTAGGTCGGCGAGGTCCGCAACTCTGCGGGGGTGTACAGGCCGGGGGTGGGCACCACGCGGCTGTCGGGGAGTTGCCGGAAGCGTGGGACGCCTTCGTTGATGGGATGGTAGGTTTTCAGGTACTCCTGCTCCCAGTCCTCGCGCCGCTCCCCCCGGTAATAGAAGCCGGTGAAGAGGAGCCGGCTCTCGTCCTGCCGGCCTGCGCGGACCATGAGGGAATTGCCATGCGTCCCGCAGGCTTCATCAATCAGGGCCGAGGTCGCCGGCCACAGGGTCTCGTCGAGCGCGGCGTCGTGTAACGCGGCCAGGACCCGTTCAAACGTCTCTTGCTCGCTCATGACGGCGCTGACTCAAGACAAACAGAACCACTCCTTGGCCCTATACTGTATTACGCGGTTCTCGTCACTATAAAATTATAGGAAAGCGCCCCACACGGGAGTCCGGCGAACGCACGGCGGCCGTCAGCGCCTGAGCCTTAGAGCCTTGTACTATAGGTTGTAGCCCTGCCGTTACGTGCTCGTCCTGCCGGACCCCGGATCAGGTCCGGGGCAGGCTGTGATCCGGCATCTCTGCTTCGACTTCGCTCCGCTACGCTCAGCACGAACGGGAGACCGTTGGTCCTGA
>WTHE01000626.1 GCA_011523315.1 Candidatus Binatota bacterium | reverse complement strand
CGGCCAGCGGGTCGATAAAGACGCGCTGGCCGTCTGTGGCGTGCCAGGCGATCACCGTCCCCTCGGTCATCGCCTGACCGATCTTGGGCATCAGGACCGGCGTGTTCTGGACTGCGGTGGAAGCCTCAGCCGACAAGGTCTTTCACCGCCTCACAGATGTCGTCCACCGATGGGACAATGGCATCGACCAGATGCTGGCTGGTGGGCACCGGCACGTCGGGAATGGCCAGGCGCTTGAACGGCTTGTCCATATACGGCAGGGCGTGTTCCATCAGCATCGCCCCGATCTCGGCTCCGACTCCGAGGGTCCGATACGCTTCTTCAACGACCAGGCAGGCGCCGGTTTTCTGGACCGAGGCGATGATCGTGTCGCGGTCAAACTGGTTGAGGGTGCGCGGATCTACGATCTCGACCTCAATGCCGTCCTGACTGAGCCGCTCGGCTGCGGTCAGGCTGCGCCGCAGCATGTCCTGCCAGGCGACGAGCGTCACCGCCTCACCCTGGCGGCGCACCACGGCTTTGCCGAACGGCGTCGTATAGTCGGTGTCCGGCACCTCGCCACGCATGGCGTACAGCAGCTTATGCTCAAAATAGACCACCGGATTATCCAGCCGGACGGCCTCTTTGAGCAGCCCCTTGGCGTCTTCCGGCGTGGACGGCACCGCGCACAACAGCCCCGGGGCGTGCATCACAAACGCCTCGGGACAGGCCGAGTGTTCGGGCCCGAAGCCCGAGCCGCCGGACGGCGCGCGAATGACCAGCGGAACGCGGAACGCCCCGCCGTGCATGAAGCGCCACATGCCGGCTTTCAGAAAGACCTCGTCACCGGCGGTCAGAATAAAGTCGGCGAACTGCAACTCGACAACCGGCCGCAGCCCCATGGCCGCCGCGCCGACCCCGGCGCCGACCATGACATTCTCGGAGATCGGTGAGTCAAACACCCGCTCCGGCCCGAAGCGCTCGTACAGCCCCTGGGTGACCTTGAAGATCCCACCCCACACGGCAACGTCCTGGCCGTACACAATGACGTTCTCGTCGCGCGCCAGCTCTTCGGCCAGGGCCTGGTTGATGGCCTGACTGTAGGTGATGTTTGCCATAGCCCTAGCCCTCGGCGTACAGATCCTGCAGGGCGACTTCCGGCGCCAACAGCGGGGCTGCCTTGACTGTTTCCACCGCAGCCTCAATCTGTCGCTCGATATCGGCCTCCAGCTCGGCCAGTTTGGCCGCATCCAGGACGCCGGCGTCACGCAAACCGCGCTCCAGCCTGGGCAGGGGGTCGCGTTCCAGGGCCTGCTCGGCGTCCGCCCGGTAGGTCTGCTGGTCGCCCACGAAATGTCCCTGCAGCCGGGTCAGCTTGGCCTCAATCAGACTCGGCCCCTGACCCGACCGGGCGCGTTCAAGGGCGTGCTGCATGACCTCGTACACCGCCGCTGGGTCGTTGCCGTCAACCACCACCCCGGGTACGCCGTAGCCTGCGGCCCGGGCCGAGATGTCGGGCACGGCGGTGGACGAACTGGTCGGCACCGAAACGGCCCAGCCGTTGTTCTCACACACATAGACGCACGGCAGCTTTTGCAGCGCGGCCCAGTTGAGCGACTCGTGGAAGGTGCCCCGGTTGGAGGTGCCGTCGCCAAAGAAGTAGGTCACCACCCGGCCGGGATGGCGGCGCTTGAGGGCCATGCCCACCCCGACCGAAATCACAAAGCCGCCACCCAGGGTACCGCTCTCGCCCAGGACGCCCTTGTCCACATCGACCACGTGCATGACCCCGCCCTTGCCCCGGCACGTCGCGCCCTCTTTGCCGGCCATATCGGCCAGAATCCCGCTCAGGCTCACCCCCCGGGCCAGCATGTAGGCAACGCCGCGATGGCCGTACAAAATGCAGTCCGTACTGTCCAGGGCCGAGATGGCCGCCACCTGGCACACCTCCTGGCCAGCGCCGGCGTGCAGCGTGCCCGGAATCTCGCCGGCCATCGCCAGCCTCACAATGCGTTCCTCAAACCGCCGGCTCAGCAGGGCGGTACGAAAAATATCGAGCAGTCGGGTCTGATCCATGGTGTCGTCCTCAGGGCCAGATCACCCGGTTTTCCTCGGCCAGGAAGCCGACCGAGTTTTGTCCGTCAACAAACCGCCTGACATCCTCGAACTGTTCGACCTGAAGTTCGGCAGACATCCACGACTGCTCAAAGGTGGCCAGATCCGGCCACGACAGCTCGGCCACCCCATCGAAGACGGGCGTATCGTTCTCATAGCTTTCGGGGCAGACGTGGCACTGCACGTAGCGGCACAGGCCGGGCGTTTTGGGCACCAGCGGCGCGTGTGTGTTGCGCCAGTGGTCCTGGAACTCGGCCACGCTCAGGCCGGGTTTGCGTTTGATCAGGAAGATGCCCTTGACCACCGGCGTGTCCTTGGCCAGGGGTGGGCCGGCCACCACAACATTCTCGCGCGTGTTCAAGAACCGCAGTTGAGGTACGTCGATAAAATTCGGCTCGTCCTGAAACGCCCCGTTGACATACTCGGGGTTGTCCTTCAGCCCCTGGGCGGTGGGCAGATCGTCGAACCATATTTCGGCCGCGCCGTCATACGGCGAGGAGAAGCCCGGAATCGCGTGGGCCATCCGGTGGCTCTGCACGTAGCGGCGCAGGGCCGAGATGCGGACCGCCAGGTCGGCGTGGATCGTCCGCCAGTGGGTATGGAATTTCTCGTCGCTGATATCGGGTCGCTTGGGAATGAGCGCAAATCCTTTGATCATCGGGCTTCCTCCTCAACAGCGCTGGCCGTACCATAGCCCAGCCCGCCTGACTTCCGCAAGTTTCTGTCCGCCAACCGAGTGGCAGAGCCGACGAGGTCTACTTTCCTGGAAATATCGCTGTAGTGGCTAAGGGAGGCCCTGACCGAGTGCAGAAAGCCTATAACCGGTTGCACCAAGTCACGTCCGCCCATAGCATGTCCATTGCCGGGGTGAACGATAAAATGGGTGACGAAGCGGTCTTGGAGGTCTTTGATACGGCCACTTCTAATCTGGATTTATGGCATGGGGGGCAGCCCCCACAGGCAAGGTGCACTATGGATATCAGGAAGATCGTAACGCAACAGGCTGAACATCCTGAATGGAAGTCCCTTTCAGAAGATAAAGAATTTGGCCACTGGGTTGAATGGTTCAGGCCCGATCCGAAGAACATCCCCTCTCACACTCCGTTGCTGGAGGGTGACGGGCCGTGGGAATGGGCATTCAGGCTTGGTGCGCAAGCTGAAGCCTGGAAGCGTGACTTACTCCGCCGTGCCTCCGAGTATGACGAAGCACGGGCCTGCTATGAGCGGGAGGTAGCGGAAGCCAAAACGGAAGCCAAAGACACATGGGAAAGGGAACTCGAGTGGAAATACCAAGACGGCCTCCGGGAGTACGAGGACGGCGAGCGGTCTGAATACCCTGTTCCCCCTAACTTCAACGACACGGCAGCATTCTCGGCATGGAAACGAGAACAGGACAAGTGGCACTCGCAAGAACGGGCGCAATGGGTGAGGGTAAAGAGGCTGTTAAATGCCGAGGCGTGCGAGGTTGGCTTAATAGTTAAAAAGGCTGGGAGGCGAACTCTCTGGAGGCTTTTCTGTGTCCTTCTTAGCATCCCTTGCATTCCCCTAGGTATGGCGGGAGCCGTGGCATACCTTAGCCCAGAAAGTCCACTCGGTGTCTTCTGCATGGACTGGATTCTGACTCCGGCATTGTTCACCGTGCTCGCTATTGGGTACATCTTCTACAGCCTCGTCACGTCCGGTCCGGTGATGTGGATAGCAGCAGCCTTTGGGGTGGTGTTCCTAGGCATGTTGGGGAACTACTGGGCGATGGCCTTGTTTGAGCGCCGAAGGCCACGCATTTGACATAAGGGCTGGATGGGGGAGGAAACAGAGAGGCGACAACACCTCCCGGGGAACGGTATAGAAACGAATTTCTTCGAGCGGAGTCGGTTGGTGATGATGGGGATGCAGCTTGTCGTCAGCGGCGTGGGGCTAGGTGCGATCCTTATCACATACGTTTGTGTTCGCACAGAATCAGCCAACCGTCTCGACCTCGACGGCGCAGACGATCTCTCTTTGTCATTGCTCGGACAAAACGGAGGCTGCTTGAGGTCTCAATCCTCGCCCAACCCGAGAGTTGAGCGCTACACGGGCCAAATAGCGAAGGGCTTTGAGGTGTTTCGATCTTTTTGCCGCTGGTGTCATCGTCCCAGCTTGCGCCTGAGCAGCCGCCACAGCGCCCACACTTCTTCGACCTTGAACGCAAAGCCCAGGATGAGG
>WTHE01000308.1 GCA_011523315.1 Candidatus Binatota bacterium | reverse complement strand
ACCCAGCCCTTGAGGGCCGGCTCGCCGGCGACGTACAGGAAGGTGTTGTCGTCCTCGACCTCGCTGCGGATATCGGTAATCGCGCGCTGAATCTCCCGATAGTCCAGGCGGTCCTCGTTGAAGCCGGCAAACACCAGCGCGGCCTTGCCGTCCTCGGAGACGTATTTGTTCATCACGATGTCGTTGTTGAACATCTCGAACTTGAGCGTCTCCAGCTCTGTGGGGTCGGTCGGGATATCGACCGGCAGGACCGGATAGGAGCGCACCATGCCGCCCGGCAGGGTGCGGATATTGCGGATTTTGACATGGGAGATGGAGGCGACCTGGTTGTGATCGACGCCCTCGACCTGGTCGAGTTGATCGGTCACCAGGCGGACTTTCTCCAGCGTCTCGGTGTTGAAGATGTCGCCGTCTTTGACCTGCAGGACGGCGGTGACGATGTTGGCTCCACCAAAAATTTCGCGGTGCTGGTTGTAGGCCTGGATGTAGTCGTGGCCCTGGGGCAGCAGGTCGGCAAACTGGCTGTACATCTCCACCTTGCGCGCCTGGTAGAGCCACACCCCGGTGACGAGCGCCAGGAGCACCAGGTAGGCGACCCGATGACGCCACAGGAAGCCGATATAGGCTTCGACGATGCGATCAGCCGTCCCCTTCTTTTCGGTCGGAGCTGGGCCGGACATAGATTACCTCCTCAGGGCCAATGACAAAGCTGGAAACGAGAAGCGTCGGTCGGGGGGGTGAAGTCGCGGGGATTGGTGAGCGCTCTAGCTTTGAGACAGGCGGGCCAGCCGTTCGCTGGCCGTCCTTTTCCACTCTTTTCCTCCGTCGGTGGTGACCAGAATCGTGCCTTTTCCACCGCAGGCGAGTCCGAAGCTGGCCCCCCCTGGAATACTGACGTCACGGATCCAGGTCAAGACGTGGGTCCGCACGTCTTCGAGGAGCCGCCAGTCGCCGTTCTCCTCGCGCGCCAGGGTGCCCAGGATGCCGGTCGCCATATCGGCTCCCTGACCGCTGGCGGCCGGCAGGACGGACAACAGGGTATTGAAACTCCCGCTCGGAATCCGCGTCCAGGTTTCACCGGCGTCAACGGTGTGCAGCAGAATGCCGCTCTCACCCGTGACATAGCCCTCGGTCGGATTGCGGAAGGCCACGTCGATCAGGAACAGGTCTTCGAGATACAGCCGGGGCACCCGCTGGGCGATGGCGTCCTCCTCGCTCAGGTCGGGGCGGGTGAATTTGGGCAGGTTCAGGACATTCTTTTGCTCCTGCCAGGTCTGGCCGCCGTCCTGGGTACGCAGAATGCTCCCGAACTCGCCGGCAATCCAGCCCTCGGTATCGCTGGCAAACGAGACGCCGTTCAGGGTCACATCGCGTCCCAGCGACTGATTCTGCCAGGTTTCGCCGCCGTCAGCAGAATGAATGATGGCGCCGACCGGCCCGACGGCCCAGATATGGTTGGGACTCGCCCCCCGGCTGAGGGCAAACATATGCGGCTGGGCGACCTGCCAGTCCTCAAGCGGCAGGGCGAGCGGAATCTGTTTCCAGGTCTGGCCGCCGTCGTCGGTTTTGAGAATCAGGCCGTCCTGGCCGATCGCCACCCCGCTCTGGGCATCAGCGAAATCCACGTCATAGATGGCCCGCTCAACGCCGCTGTTCAGCTGGGTGAAGGTCTGACCGGCATCCGCGGTGTGAAGAATCACGCCCCGGTTGCCGACCGCCCAGGCGTTCTGCTCGTCGAGAACAAACACCCCGTAATAGTCCTCGCGGTCGGGAAAAATTGGGCCTTTGGATTCGCCCAGACTGTTCAGGCGTTCGAGGACTTCCTCATCGGCCGCAGTCAGGCAGCCGGACACGCTCAGCAGGCTGAGCAGCAAGAGCAGTAAATAACGCACGTCGTATTCCCATCCCCAGGCCGGCCTCTAAGCGCCTCCTCCGGCGTAGGGGTGCGATAGAGTCGGCGAACCTATGGGCCGTTCCCCAGCCTGTCAAGTCCCCCGGCCCGGCTATTGCGGGGCAGAGGTGTAGCGAATGGCCAGGCCGATCACCCGATACCGGTACTCGGCGCGGCTGGTATAGTCCCGGGTGGTGCTGTAGCCCAGGTGCTGGACCGAGATTTCGTCCTCAAACGCGCCCGTCTGTAGCGGCTGGAGCACCAAGGCCTGGGCGCCGAGCGCGCACGCCTCGCCACGCAGCATATCGTCCATGTCTTCCTTTCTGGTCTTGGGATTGCCGTAGGTTTTGATCCGGGCAATCACCTCGTGCGGCTCGGCGGGCCGCTCAGACAGGATCGGCAGGCGGCACTCGCGGGCGGAAAACTGCACCGGCAGGGTTCCCACCTGCTCGGTCAGGACCAGGGGCTGGACCGGTTTATTGGGACAGCCGAGCGCCAGGAGAGTCAACCCCAGGACCAGCCCCAGAGGCAGCCCCAGAGGCAGCGCGCGGGTGCGGTGTATCTTTCGCATGGTCTTCGGTCTACGCGCAGCAGCGAGTGCCCGTCAGACTAGCGGTTTTTGGCCGACCGTGAAAGCCGGACCGGGGCCGGGTTGGCCGAGAAAACACGCTCCAGACCGAACCGCCGGACATTGTTCTTGCCAGCCAGACAGGCTATAAGCGAGGCGTCTCTCGCCACCCACCTTAAACACGGAGGACACACCATGACGGGCCAACTCCAACACGATCTGCTGCCTCGGGCCAACCACGACGAACTCGCCCGCCAGGACTTTGTACACAGCCTGAAGCTGCACCTGGCAACCCGGGTCGCCCCGGGCAATAAACAGGTCTACGAACGGCGGGCCAAGCCCCGCTTTGAGCAGCAGGCCCAGCGGCCGCCCAAAGACCGCCACGAAGTCCGCCACGTCATGCGCGACGAGCCCTACTATCAGACCTGGAGCGCGCTGCAACGAACCAGCCAGGAGATGATGTGGGAGGCGGTGGACGCAAGCGTGACGCGCCAGCTGCCCGAGCTTGTCGCCCGCGCCAGCCAGCCTGCCAAGCCTCTCGGCTCGCTGCGCCTCGACCCCGACCTGGCCATCCCGGCCTATCACACGGCCGTCGATATCCACTGCCAGCCCGGCGGCTATCATACCGAAGGCGGCCCGGATGATGTGGCCGCCGGGGCGGTCTACGACCGGGCCGTGTACATCTACGCCATGAGCCGCCTCGGCGCGCTGAATGACGACATGGGGCAGTCGGTCGTGGCCTACTTGCAGCACCGCCAGCCGGATTTCCGACCGGCCCGGATCCTCGACATGGGCTGCACCGTCGGGCACAGCACCCTGCCATACGCCGATGCCTACCCGGCGGCCGAACTCTATGCCATTGACGTGGGCGCGCCGGTGCTGCGCTACGCCCACGCCCGAGCCGAGGCGCTGGGCAAACGGGTCCATTTCTCGCAGCAGAACGCCGAGCGCACCAGCTTTGCCGACGCCTCGTTCGATCTGATTGTGTCGCATATTCTGCTGCACGAGACGTCCAGCCGGGCGCTGCGCAATATCGTGCGCGAAAGCTACCGACTGCTCGCCCCGGGCGGCCTGATGATCCACCAGGATGTGCCCCAGTACCACGGCCTCGACCCCTACCAGGCGTTCGTCCTCGACTGGGACACCCATAACAACAATGAGCCGTTCTGGGGCACGCTGCGCGACTCCGACCTGACCGCCATTGCGCGTGAGGCCGGTTTTGCCGAAGAGCGGGTGCTGGAAACGATGATTCCGAGCGCCGCCCAGGTCAAAGCCCGCACCGGGCGTTTCCAGGCCGGCGACTTTGGCGGCAGCGGCCACTGGTTCGTGTTTGCCGCCACCAAATAAGCCCAGGATAAGCCCAGGAGAACAGCGCCATGCCACGGACGGCCAAGGGCCAGCGCCCGCACTTTTTTGACGATCCGCAGATTGACAAGCTGCTGGCCATCATCATGGCCCTGGCCGGTGAGGTAAGCGTGCTGCGCGAGCGGCTCGATACGCTCGAACGGCTAGCCGAGGCCAAAGGCGTGCTGTCGCGCGACGAGATTGAAGCCTACAGAGCCGACGACAGCACGGCTGCGGAGCGGGAACGCTGGCGGGCCGAATATCTGGAGCGGGTTCTGCGGGTCATCCACCAGGAGCGGGAAGCGCTCACGGACGGCCAAGCGCCTCCCGCCTACGAACAGGCGATTCGGACCGTACCTTCATAAGGCCCAAGAGCGAGCGGCCAAGAACACAGTTTTGACATTTGCCTTTTGCCCTTTCACATTTGACTTTCAGGATTTCCCATGTCTCTGACTCTCGTCGTTGACGTTGACGGCACCTTCACCGACCTGCTGCTG
>WTHE01000303.1 GCA_011523315.1 Candidatus Binatota bacterium | reverse complement strand
CATCCACGCGCCCCCCATCCCGGACGCGGCCATCCGCCCGGTCCCGCCCGACCTGGAGCTGAGCCGCCCGCCGCGCTATGCGCACCGCCGGTGCGCTCGGCAACCGCTGCCTCCCCTGCAGGGCAATTAGTTGGAACAGATGGTTTCAAACCCGCCCCTACGAGGCCACCTGTCCACCCCGACGAATCTCCCACCCTTGACGTATCCGCCCACAGAAACGTATATATTTCAATAGACACATGGAACGTATACACTTTAGTAGACACATGGAACGTATGCACTTCAGTAGACACGCGGGGAGGACAGCCATGCAAAGTGTCATGATGCGAGTGAGCGCGCGGTCCCGGGAGACGCTGCGCGAACTGACCACGCAGACCGGGGAGTCAATGCAGAGCATGATCGACGAAGCCGTGGAACTCTATCGGCGCCGACGGTTTCTTGAGGCGGTCAATGCGGCCTACACGCCTCTACGCCAGCATGCCGAGACCTGGACAGTGATCGAGCACGAGCGGCGCGAATGGGACACGGCGCTGGGAGACGGCTTACAGCACGAGCAGACCGGAACCGGCTCGGAGCACAACAGGCGTGAGCGAAAGAACAGGTCGCAGGCAACCCGCCCGAGGCGAGGTCTGGGCTGCGAATCTGAATCCGAGGCGAGGACGTGGGCAGGCCGGCCAGCGCCCCGTTGTGGTGATTTCCGAAGACGTACTCAACCAGGGACCGGCCGGCGAACTGTCCTCCACACCTCTCAACTCGTTCTCCTACGACTTCCATGCTAGGCGGTCTGTAATTTTTCAAGAGGAAGGAAATGTGATGTCTGACACCGCTCTTATGATGCAGTATGACGCCAACAAGAAGTCTGCCCTGGTCGCTTACGTACTCTGGTGTTTCATGGGCTTATTCGGCGCGCACAGGTTCTACCTGGGCGAAAAGGGAACGGGCGCAGGAATGCTGATTATCACGTTGGCATCCTTAGTCCTGATGTTCGTTTTCACTGGATTTTTCACGATCTTCATCACAATCATATGGGCCTTCGTCGATCTCTTTCTCATTCCGGGGATGACACGCAAATACAACAACGACTTGGCAGTGCGTCTGGGCGTCGTATCTGACGCGGCAATCCCGGCCTCACCTCCGTCCTCACCCTCAGATGGGCCTTTAGCCTGACAGCGTAGAGTTCTGACGACTGACTGGCGTACGATCCGGTCCGTTTTTACGCCAGCCACTCGCGCTGGCCGCGGATAAAGCCGGTCACGCTCTCCACGGTCGTGTGCGGCCGCTCGATATTGAACAGGTGGCTGGCGTTGGACAGGATGAGCAACTCGGCGTTCGGAATGCGGCGCGATAACATCACCGAGTTTTCGGGCGGCACCAGACCGTCCTCTTTGCCGGTGATGACCAGCGTTGGCACGCCGACCTGGGGCAGCCGCTCGTAGGTGTCGTGGCTCTGAATGGCCGCCATCTGACTGACCATGCCGTGCTTGGGCGTGGGGTGGACCGCGGACAGCCGGTTCAGCTCAATCAGGGTGTCCATATGCTTCTGCATGAACCACGGCGTGACCGCAACCCTGGTCATGGCCAGCGCGGCTTCCTCGACGCTGACCGCGTCAATGTGCTCCAGCATATGCAACACCTCGGGGTCGCTGGACAGCACGGTGTTCTCGCCCCCGCAGTTGGTGCAGCCGAGGGTCAGGCTGGTGACCCGCCCGGGATGACGCAGGGCAAACTCCTGGGCAATCATGCCGCCCATGGAGATGCCGAAGATATGCGCCTGCTCGATGTCCAGGCCGTCGAGCAGCCCGGCCGTGTCGTCGGCGAACATCGCCATCGAGTACGGCTCATCCGGCTTGTCACTCTGACCCACACCCCGGTTGTCAAAGGCAATGGTGCGAAAGGATTGGGCAAAGGCCGGGATGTTCCAGTGCCAGCCGATAGAGCTGACGGTAAAGCCCATGATCAGAAGCAGCGGCTCGCCGCCGCCGTGTTCTTCGTAGTACAGCGAAACCCCGTTGGACTGGAGGTGCGGCATGGTTCAGGCACTCCTTACAGATAGTGGATAAAATTCTTCATCGCCGACAGCAGGGCTTCGAGGTCGGCGTATTCCTGGAGTTCGTCATACAGGAAATAATACTGGCTGCGGACCTCGGCCTCGTCCTGTTCGTCCTCGTCCACCGACACCGCAGCCTCAAACTCCTTGAGCATGGCCTGAGTCTGGAGTTTGGTCTCAACCGGTATCGTGTCGTCGGTTGCAATCAACAGCCGCGTCTGATGGATCAGGCGGCCAACGATATAGGCATCACTATGTTCGGCCATACGCACCTCGGAGGCTTACGAACCCTGGCCCAGCTTTTTCTCTTGCAGCTCCCGCTTCCAGTCCAGCACACGGGCCTTGGCGGCCTCGGCCTCAGCCTCGGGAATCATGCCCTTCTGCTGATAGAAGCGGGACAGAATGGTAAACCCCATGGCATCATCCGGGGTCAGGACGATCAGCCGTTTGGCCGTCTCAATCGCCTCGTCGAGCATGTCCTTGTCGGCGTAGGCGTGAGCCAGATCGTGGACGGCATCGACGTAATCGGGATCGATATCGAGGATCGCTTTATAGGCGGTGATCGCTTCGTCCGCTTCGCCGTCGCACAGCAGGTCGTAGGCCTGATCGTACAGTTCTTCGATGGATGGCATGGCTGGTTCTCCTCAACCGAGGTGTAGCCTATTTACACCACACGGCCAAGCCCGGTACAGTTTCGGCTATGGCTGACATTGTGGCGGACGTGCTCGATTTTATCGCCGAGCCTGAGGGCAAGGATTTCAACGCGCTGGCGCTGGCCGTTTTTGCCCACCAGTTCGAGCGTAACGCGCCCTACCGACGCTTTTGCGCGGCCCGCGATGTCAGCCCGGCAAAACTCAGCCGCTGGCAGGACATCCCGGCCGTGCCGACCGTGGCGTTTAAGGAACTGGACCTCAGCTGTGGCCCACCACAGAAGATTTTTCGGACCAGCGGCACCACCCGCGGCCAGGACAAACGGGGCCGCCATCTGGTGCCCGACCTGGCGCTGTACCACGCCTCGGCCCTGGCCCATTTCGACCGCTGCGTGCTGCCCGACGCCAGACGGCTGCGGGTGCTGGCGCTGATTCCGTCTCCCGCCACCCGCCCGGATTCCTCGCTGAGCCAGATGGCGGACTGGATTATCGCCGAACGGGGCGGGCCGGGCAGTCAGTTTCTTATCGACCACACCGGCATGCGGCTGGACGCCTTTGGGGCCGCCCTGGACCAGGCCCAGACCGAGGGCAGCCCGGTGTGCATCCTGGCCATCACCGCCGGTCTGGTCGCCTTTTTCGACTGGTGTGCCGCTCACCAGACCGCGTTCGAGCTACCCGGCGGCAGCCGCGTCATGGACACCGGCGGAGACAAAGGCCAGGGCCGGGTTCTGTCCCGCAACGGATTTTTTCAATCGTGCTGGAAGTATCTGAAAATCGCCGGCTACTACTGCGTCAATGAGTATGGCATGACCGAGATGGCCTCGCAGTTTTATGACAATGTGTTAGACAGCCGATTTTGGCGCAGCAACGAGCCGCGCTATAAAATCGGCCCGGCCTGGACCCGCAGCCTGGTCGTTGACCCGGAGACCCTGCGTGAAGTCCCACCCGGTCAACCCGGCATTCTGCGCCACTTCGACCTGGCCAACTGTGGCTCGGTCATGGCGGTCCAGACCGACGATGTCGGCTATCTGACCGGGGACGGATTTGAGATACGCGGCCGGGCGCCGGGCGCTGAGGCGCGCGGGTGTGCCCTGGCCCTGGACGAGTTTCTGGCCGCCGCACAGAACTCGTGACACGACGCCCCTGCGGCGCTCGCCTCTGATCTGACATGTCCGCCCTCACGCCCGACTCCCTGCGCACGATTATCGACGGCCTGCTCGCCGCCCGGGAACGTACCCTTGTCCGGCGACCGGTCCAGGACATCATGGCCAGTATCGGCGTTGTGGTGGACCGGTTTCTCGATCCGAACTCAGACGAGCGCCGACAGGCCGAGGTGGTTTTGCCTGACGAAAGCGGGCTCTCGCCAGAGATGGTCCGGCATGGCCTGCCGCTTATCTTCCGTGAGTATCAGGCTGAACGCCTGAGCGGTCTGTTGCGCGCCGAACTCGGTGCCAGCGCCGTGCTTGACCGGTTTACCAACGGTCTCCGAGCCCAGGGGCCGCGTCTGGCGGTCCACGTCCTGGCCGGCAACCTGCCCGGCGCGGGCCTGGACGACATCATTTTTTCACTTCTGGTGAAATCGGCAACGCTGGTCAAAACCGCCTCGGCGGGCGCCAGCCTGCCGCGCCTGTTCGCCC
>WTHE01000342.1 GCA_011523315.1 Candidatus Binatota bacterium | reverse complement strand
GCCGGCTTCGATCGTCTGCCGGCGGCCCGCATAGGTCTTGCTGACCGGCGTCTTGACGACTTGTTCTTTGACGCCCGGCCCGGCCGGATTGGTATCGCCGCAGATGACCCGGACCACCTCGACGTGGTAGCGCGGCAGCTCACAGTTGACCATGAACGAGATGGTTTCGCCCGGGGCGGCGCTCAGTTTGTCGGCATAGCCGGTGATTTTCATGCTCGCGCCCTCATGCGGCCTGGCCGTGTTTCTTCCGGCGGCGCCGAAAGACCTCCCGCTCGGCGTCCTCCAGGCTGGTAAACACCTGATCCTTGAGAATTTTGATCGGCCCGCCGCGTCTGCCGCTGAGTCGCCCGAGCACCCATTCCTCGTGCGGCCGGCGACACACCACCACATACTTGTCCTCAAGCGGCTCGCCCCGCAGACGGGTCAGCAGGCGTTGCAGAGCCGGGCTATGGTGGCCGATGGGTCGCCGGTTGAACTCGTCAGCCAGCCGGGCTGTGTCGGCCTGTTCGGTGGGCTCGGGACTCGGCATGGGGCGTCCTCCTCGGCGGCGTGGGGGCAGGGTTTACGGCTTATTGTGTGGAGGACTGTTCTTGGGCCACAGCCTTGACCGCCTTGACGATATTGGCATAGCCGGTGCAACGACACAGGTTGCCCGACAGGCCGTGGCGGATTTCCTCTTCGCTCGGCTGCGGGTTTTTAGCCAACAGGTCGTAGGCGCTCATCAGAAAGCCCGAGGTGCAAAACCCGCACTGCAAAGCATGATGATCCCAGAAGGCCTGTTGCAGGGGGTGGAGTTGCTCCCCGTCGGCCAGGCCCTCCAGGGTCATGACCTCGCCGCCGTCGGCCTGCACGGCCAGCAGCAGGCAGGAGCGGACGCTGTTGCCGTTGAGCATGACGGTACACGCGCCGCACACGCCGTGTTCACAGCCCAGATGAGTGGCGGTCAGGCCGAGGTCATGGCGCAGAAAGTCGGCCAACAGGCGACGGACTTCGACCTGACGTTCCACGTCTTGGCCGTTCACCCGCAGGCGCACGGTTTGGGTCGTAGTGAATTCCGGCATACGCACCTCCTCAGCTGGGTTGCCAGGCCTGGTCCAGGGCACGGCGGCTGAGAACCCGGACCATGCGGCGCCGAAAGTCGGCCGAGCCGTGCACGTCCGAGGGGGGATCGACCGCTGCGGCCGCTGTATCCGCAGCCTCAGCCAACGCCGCGTCTTCCCCCCGGCTGCCGACCAGGCAGGCCGCGACATCGGCAACGGCCAGCGGCACGTCGTGCGCCCCGGCGACGGCCAGGCTGGCCGCCCGACAGGTCTGGCTGTCGTCCAGCGTCAGCTGACAGGCCACTGCGGCAATGGCAAAGTCCCCCGGCCGCCGACACAACTCCTGAAAGCCCCAGCGCGTCCGCTCAGGGGCGACCGGCAGCCGGATTTCACACAGCAGCTCGTCGGGCTCAATCGTCGTGGTCAGCGGCCCGACAAAGAAATCGCGGGCCGCCACCGTCCGTGAGCCGGTGTGTGAGCGCAGCAGCAGTTCGGCGTCCAGGGTCACCGCCACCAGCGGCCATTCTGCGGCCGGGTCGGCGTGGACCAGGCTACCGCCAATTGTGCCCCGGTTGCGAATCGCCAGATGCCCCACCTCGCTCGCAGCCCGGGCCATCAGGGGCTGCGCCGTCCGCACGGTGTCCGAGACCTCAAGCGTCCGATGGCGGGTCAGGGCGCCGACGCGCAGCGTCCCGTTTTCCTGCACGATGAAGTCCAGCTCGCTCAGCCGATTCAGGTCAATCACGGCGTCTGCCCAGGCCATACGCAGGTTGAGCAGCGGAACCAGGCTCTGGCCGCCGGCCAGCAGCTTGGCCCCGTCCCCGGCTTCGGCCAGCAGCGCCAGGGCCTCATCAACCGAGTCGGGACACGCATAGCTGAAAGGGGGCGGTTTCATGTCGATTCTCCTGAAAAAGTAAGCGTGATGTCCTCTGATATCGGGTTGTGATCACGATTGCCTTTTGAAGCCGAAGCGGCTCCGCAGCCAGCGCGCCAAGGCCCGCCACAGGTTGAGGAGACCGCCCTGGCGGACGGCCTGGCCCGGCATCGCGCTGAGTTCCGCTTCCAGAGCGCTGAAAAACTGGCCCAGCATCATTTTGGCCACGCCGTCGAGCATGCGCTGGCCAACGCTGGCCAGCGGGCCGCCGAGCTGTACGTCGCCGCTGTAGCGCAGCACGGTGTGGTCGGCCTGTTCGGTCAGGTCAATCGTGCCGGCGCCCCTGATAAAGCCCTGTCTGCCCTTGCCGTCCAGAACGAGTTTGTAGTGGTGCGGCGCCTGGATGTCTTCGAGCTTGACCGTGCCGCTGTACCTGCCCTTGATGGCGGCGACACCGAGTTGCAGCTCGCCCCGGTATGTGTGGGCGGCCGTGGGTTCCAGCTTCTCGCAGCCGGGCAGGCAGGTGGCCAGACACACGGGGTCGGTCAACAGCCGCCACACCGCCTGACGGGGCGCGGGAAGGGTCTGGGTGCCTGCGAGCTTCATACTGGTGTCTGTCCTGTTTCCGGGCCGGAGAAACACTAGAGCGTTTCACGTTAGGCTGTAGTAGGTCGGATTAGCGTAGCGTAATCCGACAAGTGCGGGATGTCGGGTTACGCCTGCGGCTAACCCGACCTACACGGCTACACATAATAGTGAATTGCTCTAGCTCGGGGCTTTGCCACGAGCCTCCGCATACTACTGCTCAGGGCCGGACGGTGCAAGAACGCGGTCGGCGGCATTGCATCCGAGCTGCGGGCTGGGCAATATGGTCCGGCCTGTCTGCCCGATTCCACGCGGCAGGCTGAACACCGAGGAGGAAGGCATGCAAACCCAGACTGTCGATCCGTCAATCTCCCGAACGCCGATTCGGCTGAACGCCACAGATCAGGCCACGGTGTGCGTGCTGTGCAGCCATAACTGTGGCTTGCGGGTCGATGTGGTTGACGGACACATCGAGCACATTCGGGCCGATGAGACGAGCCCGATCTCGCACGGCTATATCTGCAATAAGGGCTTCAGCATTCCCGCCTATGTGAACCACGCCCAGCGCGTCTCGCATCCGCTCAAGCGTCGGCCCGAGGGCGGCTTTGAGCAGATCGGCTGGGAGCAGGCCATCGCCGAAATCGCTGCCAAGCTGAAACGTATCCGCGACCGGCACGCGCCGCGCTCCATCGGCCTGGTCGGGATTGGCGGCCAGGCCAACCATCTGGACGCACCGTTTGGGGTGACGTTTCTGTCGCTGCTGGGCTCGCGGCGCTTTTTTAACGCCCTGGCTCAGGAAAAGTCCCAGCACTGGATGGTCCTGGAATGGATGCTGGACAGCTCGTCGGGCACCTCGTTGCATCCCGACCATGACACGTCCGATTTTCTGCTGGTGCTCGGCACCAACCCGCATATCAGCAACCGGGGCCACAATCCGACCGACGGGCTGAAAGCCCTGGCCCGCGACAGCGCCCGCACGATGGTAGTCGTCGATCCCCGGATCACCGAGACCACCCGCCAGGCCGACCGCCACCTGCGCCTCAAGCCCGGCACCGACGCCTATCTGCTGCTGGCCCTGGCCGCGATCATTATTGGCCGCGACCTGGGCGACGCGGATTTCATTCGAGACAAGACGCTCGGCTATGAGGAGATCAAGGCCTGGCTGGCTGCGGTTGACGTGCCGGACATGGCCCGCCGCTGCGGCCTGGACGTGGGCGATATTGTCGCCACGGCCGAAGAGCTGGCGGCCGCCCGGCGCGCCTCGCTGCTGTGGGACCTGGGCGTTGAGATGACGCTGTTCTCCACCCTCAACTCCTACCTCCTGCACCTGCTGGTGGCGGTGACCGGCAACCTGGGCAAACCGGGCGGCAACGTCTTCACCACCAACCTCAACCCGCCGACGCCCGACCCGCGGCGGCACGACGAACCCGAGCGCGCCCTGGCGTCCGGCATTCCGGCCGTCTCGGCCTTTGCCCGGCTGGGCGTGTTCTCGCCGGTGCTGATTCCTGAAGAGATCACGCTTGACCATCCCGAACGTCTGCGGGCGCTGATTGTTGAGGGGTCAAATCCGCTGCTGTCCTACCCCGATACCAGGGCCTGGCTGGCGGCGCGCGAAGAGCTGGAGCTGCTGGTCGTCATTGAGCCGGCCATGACCGAGACGGCGCGGGTGGCCGACTATGTCCTGCCCACACCGGTCGGCTATGAAAAGTGGGAGATGGCCAGCTTTCCGCGCGGCTTTCCCGGCGTGCCGGTCCAGGTTCGCCCGCCAATCGTTCCGGCCCTGGGCGAAGCCCTGCCCGAGGGCGAGATCTATATCCGTCTGGCCGAGGCCATGGGTCTGGTGCCCGAAGCGC
>WTHE01000327.1 GCA_011523315.1 Candidatus Binatota bacterium | reverse complement strand
GATCGGACTGACCAAGACGGCCGCCCTGGAGTACGCCAAGTCGGGGGTTCGGGTCAACGCCGTGTGTCCGGGGGTGATCCAGACCGCCATGGTCGAGCGGGTCAGCGGCCGCCGCCCGGACGTCCTGGAGAAAATGATCGCCGCCGAGCCGATCGGCCGCTCCGGTCAGCCCGAAGAGATTGCCGAGTCCGTGGTCTGGCTGTGCTCGGACGCGGCCTCGTTTGTGACCGGTCACGCCATGGCCGTGGATGGCGGGGCGGTCGCGGCGTAAACCTGGGAAACTGTGTAGTTCCACAATGGGCATTGAAGACAAGCAGGGGCAACAGGCGGTTTTGCCCAAAATTCTTCAGTGCGACCCCCCGGCTCGATGACCGGCCCGATCAGCGTCGAAGCGGGTCGAGTTGATGCCCCGCCTGCCCTGCGCAGGGACGCAGACGACGCAGGTACTGTCCTTCGACTCCGCTTCGCTCCGCGCAGGACAAACGGCGGCAACACGCTAACCGTTAGCGTGTTGGGTCTAAGTACCTGATTTTGCCGGGGTCGATTTCTTTGCGCTCCCCAAGAGGGGCGGGGCGCTCACTCCGCCCCCACAATCCCCCGCGCCTTTAGGTCGGCCAGGAACCGGGCTTGATCCCGGTTGCCTTTGAGGCTGTTACACGCCCCACACAAGAGCTGCAAATTGTCGATATGGTCGGTGCCGCCCTTGGACTGCGGCACGATATGGTCAATCGTCATATTGCGAAAGGGAAACACCACCCGGCAGCCTGCACAGATACCCTCCTGCTTACCAAACAGTTGATGCTTATGGGTCTTGTAGGACGGGAGTTTGCCGAGGTCGGTCCGGCGGGGAATGTCTATCCGTTTATGCGTTGGGAACAGCAGCGAACCTTCTTCGCGCAATCGGGAGACAACCAAAGAGGCGGCTACGGGTGACAAGTCAATCCCCACCCAGTGCCGCTTGAGCCGTTCGGCGGCGACACAGGCCGTCGCACAACCAGCGAACGGATCAAGCACTATATCTCCAGGGTTGGAGCTAGCTTTGATGATGCGGTCCAGCAGAACGAGCGGCTTTTGCGTCGGGTAGCCCGTCCGCTCTTTGGCTTGGGAGTTGATGGGCGGGAGGTCATTCCAGATATTCCCCATGACGTTGCCCTTCATCTCATCTAAGTATCTTTTCAAACGAGGCCGGCGATTCGTGTCATAAGTGCCGTCTTCAAGTGTCGGATACCAAACGCGCCCGTCCGCATCGAGCCGTGCCATTGTTTCTTGGGAGTATCGCCATCCCTTTGCAGGATATGGAAACCCTTTCCACTCATACATCATATTCGGTCTGGGATTCGGACTGGTCATATTGTCCAACATATACCGGCGGCCATCACCGTCAGCATACCTGTATTTTTTATCAACGTACTCATCAGCATGAGGAGCGTAGGGAGCATTCCACGTCATGCTCTTGCCTTTTGAGTAAAACAGAATCGTGTCCGATATGCGGCTCCATGTTTTGCTGTCACTGTGGACAGTGGTCCTTTGCCACACGATTTCATTCCGAAAATTGGCCCGCCCGAAAACGCAGTCCAGCGTCATTTTCAGATAATGGCCGGCGGTCGGGTCACAGTGGAGGTACAGGCTGCCGGTTGGCTTGAGAAGACGTCGCATTTCCAGCAAACGGACGGCCATCATAATCAGGTAGGACTTCATGCTCTTGCCGTGGGACAGGCCGGCCGCGTCAATAATGGCGTACAGGGCAGGCTCCTTGTCGGCGATCTCTCCGTGCCAGGCTTCGTCCACGTCGCTCAGCGTCCAGGTATCCTTAAAGGCGGCTCCTGCGGCTTCGCTGCCCACAGGAGCGCTGTAGTCCTCATTGCTGTTGAACGGCGGGTCCAGGTAGATCAAGTCTACCGACTTGCCATTCATCCCCCGCATGATGTCCAGGTTGTCTCCGGTCCACATGGTCCGATTTTTCCAGTTCGGTGCGGCCATGGCCGGCATTTTAGCCGCTCAGAAACAATACACCAAACCCGATGCTATCGAAGGTAGTAGCTCACTGTGAATTTTGTTCTCCGCCGCGTTCGGCACGCCCTTTCCGCCCATCTGAGAGCCTTCGGTTATCGTGAAGAGCCGCTCCCGCCCTGAGCGCTGAGGCTGGAGCGGGGGCACAGCGTAGGGCACGGACGCCGAGCGGCGGGCCCGATGCCTGAGAGAGAATGTGAGAATGGGGACTGCTCCGTTTGGCTTGGTCAAATTTTTCAATTGGTCCGCCAATTTTGGTGGCGACAAACGGCAGACAGTCTTGTAGAGGGAGTCCGTGGTCCCCCGTGCTCGCGTCTGCGTAGGGCAAAGGCGCCGAGCGGCGGGCTTTATGCCTGAGAGGGAATGTGAGAACGGGGACTACCCCGTTTATCCCGGTCAAATTTTTCAACATGAGCCACGACCCCCCGACCGTCCGGCTTGCCGTCCGCCGACAGAGCGCGGCGGCAGCGCAGGGGGATGGAGATACGCATGGAATTCTGGACGTGGACGGTGTCGGACCCGACGAGAAGCGTTGATTTTGCACGGCAGGCCCAGGCGCAAGGCTGGGATGGCATCGGTGCGGGGGACTCCCAGAACCTGACGGGTGACCCGTATGTGTTCCTGGCGCTCGCGGCCACTGCCTCGGACACGCTGGGCCTGGCGACATCCGTGACGAACCCCGTCACCCGGCACCCCGCAGTGACCGCAAGCTCGACATTTGCGGTCCAGCGCCTGTCTCGGGGCCGCATGGTGCTCGGCATCGGCCGCGGCGACAGCGCCCTCGCGCACCTTGGCCGCGCCCCGGCGCGTCTGCGGTGGTTCGAGACCTACCTCAAGCAGTTGCAGGCTTATCTCGCGGGCGCGGAAGTAGACTTCGAAGGATCGGGCATCCCGGACGAGGCGGCGCCGCCCGCGGACCGGCTCGGGTTCGCCGATGCGCCGCAGGCCAGCGCCATTCGCTGGCCGGGCGATGGGCCGAAGGTGCCGGTCGAAGTCGCTGCCACCGGGCCCTGCGTCATCGGCATCGCCGCCCGCCACGCTGACCGGGTGATGCTCGCCGTCGGCGCCGACCCGAAGCGCATCGCCTGGGGCATCGCCACCGCCCGCGAAGCGGCCCGCGCCGCCGGACGTGATCCCGACACGCTCGGTTTCGGCGCCTACGTCAATGTCGTCTGCCACGACGACCTCGCCGTGGGGCGCGAGCTCGGCCGCGCCTCCACGGGGCTGTTCGCGCGCTTCTCGGTGCTGGACGGCGCAGTGTCCGGGCCAGCCGACGATCAGCAGAAGCAAGTCTTTCGTCGGCTGCACGCTGTGTATGACATGAACGCGCACGGCCAGCAGGGCGGCCGGCAGACCACGGCCCTCACGGACGATTTCATCGACAGCTACGCCATCGTCGGAGCGCCGGGCTACTGCGCCGACAGGCTGGCGCAACTCGCGGAACTGGGAGTGAGCAAGTTCGCGGTCATCGGACCGAATATGGTCACGTCAACCGCCGAGACCAGGCGGCGGCGGCGCGGTTCACCGACGACGTACTCCCGCGGCTGCGGGGCTAGAGCAAATGACGATCCTGGCTCCGTGGAAGGGCACCTATTCTCCGTTGACCGAAAATGCGAGCAGGGCGTTGCCCGGCACCCCGCCCCGATAGCCGTAGCCGGAGTGGACATACAGTATGCCGTCCACAATGGTCGGCCCTGAGCCGTCGAACGAGCCGCCCTTGGTCAGGACGCCGTTGGTGCTCTGATACTCCTGGATGGCGTTGTAGTCCCAGATGACAGTGCCGGTGTCGGTGGCATAGCCGCGCAGATGACCGTCAACCGACCCGGAAAACACTACGCCGGGCAGGGCTGACACTGCCGCTGACTGGGCCGGGCTGCACTGCGGTCGGTCGCCACAGCCGACCGCCGGGACGTGCCATTGCCGCGCGCCGCTTTCGATATCCAGGGCAAACAGACCGCCCCCGACGCTGCCGTCCAGGACCCGGGTCCAGCTTCCGTCGGCCTGCTCGACCGTCTTGCGGACGACATCGGACAGGGCCATATAGACCTGGGTGGCATCGGCCGCCGACCCCCACTGAATCCCGCCGCGTTCCCACCCGCTCCGAATCAAAGCGGCCTATGCTTTCTCCTGCCGGCTTGTTATGCTGCTGGCCATTGCCGGGTGTTTTGCACGAGGAGGAACGCATGCGCACGATACGAAGACGCCGCTGACCCGTCACGCAGTTGGTCTGTCTCTTCGCCGCTCTCATCCTGGTAGGAAATTGGGCGGCACCCGCTGCGGCCCGTGCCGCCGAAGACCAGAGCTATCAAGCCCTGGTGAACTGGCTCGAACACTACCGCGAAGCCCC
>WTHE01000022.1 GCA_011523315.1 Candidatus Binatota bacterium | reverse complement strand
CGTGTTCTTTGGCGTGAATATCGCCCTGTTGCGGGGGCTGCGACGCCGAAGCGGGCTGCCGCCCTGGCTGCGCATCCCGATTCGGCTGTATTTTGCCTCTGCCCTCACCAGCGTCTTTTGTTTTGTCTTTGTGCTCCTGAGCGCTGGAGTCTGGGCGCTGGCCTGGGTGCTCGGCCAGGGGCTGAGTCTCACCGCCTGGCCGGCAGCGGCCGAGCAGCTCCAGCCCCCGTTGTGGCAGGCGCTCCGCTGGCTCAGCGGCCTCGGCATAGGCGGTATCCTGCTCGTCTTTATCTACGGCTATACCTGGGGTCAGGCTTCGGTTCGGGTGTCGCGCCTGCGGCTGCGTCCCCAGGGCTGGCCCCACGCCTGGCATCGGTTCAAGATCGCCCATCTCAGCGACCTGCACATCGGCCCCAATCTGAGCCGGTCCGAACTGCAAGCGTGTGTCAGGCGGACAAACGCCCTGGACCCTGATATTATCCTGTTGACCGGCGACCTACTCGATTCCAACCCGGTCTATATTCCCGACTATTTTCCGCTGTTGGCCGAATTCAGCGCTCCCTACGGGGTGTTTGCCTGTCTGGGCAACCACGACCACTATGCGGGCGCGCAGGCAGTAAAAGCCGGCCTGACCCGACATACACACATACGCCTCCTCCAGGACCAGCGCATCAGTCTCCACAAGCACACCGCCGCCCTGCACCTGATCGGCCTTGATGACCGGGGCCGGGACTGGGCGCGGGGACTCGAAGAACTGCCCCTGTTGGCGGAACTCCAGGCTTCCATTCCGAGCCACGAGCCGTGCATTCTGCTGTCTCACCGCCCGGACCTCTTCCCCCAAGCCGCCCGCCAGGGCATTGCGCTGACCCTCTCGGGCCATACCCATGGCGGCCAGTTCGCCCTGCCCGGCTGGGGGGGCCGGTTCAACCTGGCCCGCTTCATCACCAGCTTCTCTCGGGGTTTATACCAACAGCTGGGCGTCTATCTGTACGTCAATCGCGGGATTGGGGTCGCCGGCCAGCGTATTCGTCTGTTCAGCCCACGAGAAATCGCCCTGATCACCTGCGAATCCACACCCCACCTGTCCCAGCCTGCGGACTCGGCATAATACGTCCGTTCCGCAGAATTATGTCAAGTTTGGTGTCCTGACCATGAACAGGGCGTGATGACTCTTGCGGGCTGAAAGGAGGTCGCGCTCCCTGTTTCGAGACTATTGACCGCATATCTGGATTTCTGCATTGTGGAGGGCGCCATGCACTATCTCACCCGTCTGGTCGAATTTGAGGCCTCGCACCGCTACTGGAATCCGGAATTCACGCCTGAGCAGAATCAGCGGATCTTCGGCAAATGTGTCAGCCCCTACGGCCACGGGCACAACTATGTCCTGCGCGTCACCCTGGCCGGCCAGGTTGCCCCGCGCACCGGAATGGTCATCAACATCACCGAGTTGGACCGTATCCTCAAAGAGGTCAGCGCCGAGTTTGACCACAAATTCATCAATCTTGACCACCCGGCTTTTCACGACCGTATCCCCACCACCGAAAACCTGGCCGCGTATATGCGCGACCGCATTGAAGACACGCTGCGCAGCCAGCCTGAGAAAGACTACCGCCTGGCGCTGGTCCGGCTGTATGAGGAGCCGAGCCTGTGGTCCGATGTGGTGAGCGGAGAAGGGAAAAACATGGCATCCTTAACCAAGACCTTTGGCTTCAGCGCGGCCCACCGCCTCCACAGCACTGCGCTGTCCGAGGAAGAAAACCGAGCTGTTTTCGGCAAGTGCAATAATCTGCACGGCCATGGCCATAACTATGAGCTCGAAGTCACGGTCAGCGGCCAGATCGCGCCCCAGACCGGGATGGTCATGGACTTGGGAGAACTGATGCAGATTGTCCAGGAAGAAGTGTTGGACCGCTTCGATCACAAGCATCTGAACGAGGACACCCAGGAATTTCAGTGCCTCAATCCGACCGGCGAGAACATTATCCGGGTGATCTGGGATCTGCTCAAGCCGCGGCTCGGTGACAGTCTGACCAGAGTCGGTCTGTGGGAAACTCCCAAAAATTTCTTCGAATACCACGGCGAAGAGTGAGCCTGGCCGCATCATCAGCCAGGATCAGCCAAGATCAGCCAGGATCAGCGAAGACCAGCCAAGATCAGCCAAGATCAGCCAGCCGCAGCGAGGAGTCGTATGGCCAGACAGGATCTGAACGGTCGGACCGCAATTGTCACCGGCGGTGGCTCGGGCCTGGGCCGAGCCACCGCCCTGGCCCTGGCCGCAGCAGGCGTGCGGGTCGCCCTGGCGGCGCGCACCAAGTCGGCGCTCGAGGCTGTGGCCGACGATATTCGGGCGGCCGGCGGGACTGCCTTGGTCATCCCGACCGATGTTGGCGATGAAGACCAGATTGCCAACTTGGTCAGCCACACCCATCAGGAATGGGGTCGTATCGACATTCTGGTCACCAGCGCCGGCGGCGCCAGTTTTGGCCCCCTGGTCGAGTCCAGCACCGCCGACTGGGACAGCATGATGAATACCAACCTGCGGGCGACCTATTTATGCGCCAAGCATACGCTGAAGGTCATGCTTGCCCAGCAGAGCGGCCACATCTTGAATATCCTGTCTTTGGCCAGCCAAACCGCCCTGCCCGGCTCGGCCGCCTATACCGCCTCGAAGTTTGGCGCGTTGGGTTTGACCAAGGTCATGGCGGCCGAGGTGCGGAGTCAGGGCATCAAGGTTACTGCGGTCATTCCCGGCGCGGTCAATACCCCGCTGTGGGACAAGAGCGGCGGTGACTTGGACCGCACCAAAATGCTCACCCCCGGCGATGTTGCCGACGCCATGCTCGACGTGATCGCCCAGCCGCCCGGCATTTATACCGACGAAATTTCGCTGATGCCCCCGCTGGGCATTCTGTGAGGACGGAGGGAGTGGGATTCGAACCCACGAGAGCCCGTTAAGACTCTGCCGGTTTTCAAGACCGGTGCATTCGACCGCTCTGCCATCCCTCCCTAGCAAGACGGCACTTACCACGCCGCTGTGCACCCGTCTATAGCCGCTCATGCCCGGTCTGTTCCTGCATTGTTTCAACACGATCCCCCCTCAGGTGGGCTCCGGTTTCTTGTCCGGAGCCCGCCTGAGCCGGCGGAATACCAGTTTTTGACTATAGTCAATTAAGTCTATAGGAAGAGCTTTCTCACACTTCCCGAAAGTCCTACACTGGGCAAACGATCCGTCATGAGAAACACCTTAACCCTTGCCTTCCTATCCTTTGTCCTGTGTAAGCTCAGTTTTTTCGGTCTCAGCTGGCTTGTGGCTGAAAAAACAACGGCTTTCGACTGGAAACGTATCCAACGCTCTCACCCTCAGCTGTTGCACGACGGTGTCCAACGCTTGAGGGACATGTCTCGGCCGTCCGGTCTGTACCTGTTGATAGCGGCCAGTCTGGTTTACCACACCGTGTGCTTTTTCCCGTCCCTTGAACTGCTCGCCCTGCTGGAGTCGTTCGTCTTCGAGGTTCCCTACCAGGCCGGGGATGGAGTATGGCAGTTTGTGTATCTCGACCCCCGTGAGCGGCTGTGGCCGTGGGGCGTATACGCGCTTATCGCCATGTGTGGGATCAGCTGTGATGGGCTGTCTGGCTTCGTCGGCTGGAGCCTGCTCAAGGCGGCCGACCGGAGCCGATTCTTCTCGGGCCTGCCCGGCTTTCTCATCGCCAACGTTCTCTTCGTGCTGGTACTGTGTGGCGGAAGTGCACTCTTCCTGTTTATTGTGCTGTCGCTCAGCCTGCCCAGAGCCATCGACTATCAGGATGTAGTCTTACTCATCCCCCAGGCCATGAGCGTCAACGTCCCGACCCTTGCCTATTGCGGTGCCGGCTTTGCCATTCTGGCTCTGCGCCGGGTGCCGACCGGGTTTCGCGTCCGGCTCTCGTCCCGGTCTGGCCATCAGCCTCTTCTGCCCAGCCTTGGAACAGCCCTCGGCACGTTCAGCGCCCTGCTCGTCGGCCTGCTGAGCTTCATGGTATCATAAATGGAACGCAGCATTCTTGGTTTTCACCGCGACGAAGCCGGGGATTGGGTGGCCGAACTTAACTGCGGCCACAGCCAGCATGTCCGCCACCGCCCGCCGTTTGAGAACCGGCCTTGGACCACGACCGAGGCGGGACGGCGGGCAAAGCTGGGGCAGCGCCTCAAGTGCCCCAACTGTGATCGTTTTGAGGTGCCGGACGGATTCCGGGCCTATAAGCGGACGCCGGAGTTTGATACGTCCTCGATTCCAGACGGGCTGCGCAAGGCCCACTCCACCAAACGCGGGGTGTGGGCCACAGTCCAGGTGCTGGAAGGACGGCTGCGCTACATTGTTCA
>WTHE01000526.1 GCA_011523315.1 Candidatus Binatota bacterium | reverse complement strand
GGCGGCGGTCGCCCAGGGCCGGGAGATGGCCTGGCTGCGGATTGAGCGCTACTTTGCCGATACCTCAGCCCGGCACTGGGACCCCAACGCCCCGCCGGTGTCGTTTGCGCCCATGCTGTGCCAGCAGTGCGGCAACGCCCCGTGCGAGCCGGTGTGTCCGGTGTACGCCACCTATCACAGCCCGGAGGGCCTGAACGCCCAGATCTACAACCGGTGTGTCGGCACCCGCTACTGCTCGAACAACTGCTCGTACAAGGTCCGCCGCTTCAACTGGTCGCAGGCCGAGTGGCCCGAACCCCTCCACCTCCAGCTCAACCCCGACGTGACGGTGCGGGAAGCCGGGGTGATGGAGAAGTGCACCTTCTGCGTCCAGCGGATTCAGGCTGCCAAAGACCGGGCCAAGGACGAGAACCGGCCGGTCCGGGACGGCGAGGTCACCCCGGCCTGTGCCCAGACGTGTCCGACCCGAGCGATTCGCTTCGGCAATCTCGAAGACCCCGACAGCGTGGTCTCCCGCCAGCGCCACGACCCGCGCGCCTACACCGTCCTGGACCACCTCAACACCAAACCTGCGGTGACCTACCTGGAACGAGTCGTCAAACGCGGACGCGGCTAGACGCCGGCCCCCTCCCCCTGCGGCATGGACACCCCGACACTCAGCTATCGTCAGGTCAACCGCGACCTTCTCAAGCCGGCCTTCGACGCCCCGACCAGGACCTGGGCGATCCTGCTGGTGTGCGATCTGGCGGTTCTGGCCTTTGGCCTGTACTGCTGGCGATACCAGATTGAGGCCGGGCTGGGGGTGACGGGCCTGAGCCACCCGGTGAACTGGGGCGTGTACATCACGAATTTTGTGTTCTGGGTCGGTATCGCCCACTCCGGGACGCTGATCTCGGCGGTCTTATTCCTGTTCCGGGCGCGCTGGCGCACGTCTATCGCCCGCAGTGCGGAGGCCATGACGATCTTTGCGGTGATGACCGCCGCCCTGTTCCCGATCATCCACCTGGGCCGGGCGTGGAACTTTTACTGGCTGCTGCCGTACCCGAACCAGCGCCAGCTGTGGGTCAACTTCCAGTCGCCGCTGGTCTGGGACGCGTTTGCCATCAGCACCTATTTCGCGGTCAGCGCCATGTTCTGGTACATCGGCCTGATGCCTGACCTGGCCGCCATCCGGGATCGGGCGCGCGGCCTGCGGCGCAGGGTCTACGGCCTGCTGTGCCTGGGCTGGCAGGGCACCAACCGGCAGTGGCTGCACTACCTCAGCGCCTACGGATTTTTCGCCGCCCTGGCCACGCCGCTCGTCGTCTCGGTTCACAGCGTGGTGTCGTGGGACTTTGCCATGGCTCTGGTGCCGGGCTGGCACAGCACGATTTTCGCCCCCTACTTTGTGGCCGGAGCGATTTTCTCGGGGCTGGCCATGGTTTTGACGCTGCTGATTCCCCTGCGGCGCATCTTTGGTCTGCACGCCTATATCACCCCCACCCATTTCGACAATCTGGGCAAGATGATCATCCTCACCTCGCTGATCCTCAGCTACTCGTATATCAGCGAGGTGTTCATCGCCTGGTACAGCGGCAATCCGTATGAGCGCGAGATCTTCTGGTACCGGGCGTTCGGCGATTACGGCCACCTGTTCTGGCTGATGGTCTTGTGCAACTGCGTGGTGCCGATGCTGCTGTGGCTGCGCACGATTCGGACCCATACCGTGTGGCTGTTCGGCATCTCGCTGCTGATCAACATCGGCATGTGGCTGGAGCGTTTTGTCATTATCGTCTCGTCTCTGGCCCACGAGTTTAATCCTTCGACCTGGGGCGTGTACCAGCCGTCGTGGGTCGAGGTGGGCATCACCGCCGGCAGCTTTGCCTGGTTTTTTCTGTGGTTTCTGCTGTTCATCAAGTTTCTGCCGCTGGTCTCTCTGGCCGAGGTCAAAGAGCACCTGCCGGCCGCCACCGAGCCACCGCCGGCCGACCCGGACGCGGCGCCGACCACCCCTGTGCTGAGCGGACGCGGCAGCGGCGCGGTGGGCATTTTTTCCCGGCTCGACAGCCTGCTGGCGGCCGTCAGCCAGCTCCGCCAGCGCGGCTACACCCGGCTCAGCGTGGTGTCGCCTTTTCCCGTGCCCGAAATCCAGCGCGCGTTTGACGCCCCCCCCAGTCCGATCCGCTATTTCACGCTGGCCGGCGGGCTGCTGGGGGTGTGCATCGGTTTTGGCCTGCCGATCTATACGGCTCTGGACTGGCCGCTGCAAACGGGCGGTAAACCGATCCTGGGGCTGCCGTCGTTTGCCATCATCGGCTTTGAGATGACCATTCTGTTCGGCGCCCTGGCGACCCTGATCGGTCTGCTGGTGCATGCCCGCCTGCCCGCCCGGTCGGTCGAAATCAGCCACGACCCGCGTTTTTCAGAAGACCGCTTCGGGGTGTTTGTGGCCTGTCCGGCCTCACAGCTGGAGGCGGTCAAGGACAGCCTCGCTTCGAGCGGCGCTCAGGACGTGTATGCACAAGGTGCGTGAGCCCCGGCGGAAACCGGGACTGCTCGGCCTGCTGGTCGTCGCGCTGGCAGTCCTGGTCGCCGAGCGCGGCCACAGCCTGCCGTGGAACACCGACATGTACGGTCAGCCCGAACTCGCGGTCGGTACCGCCCCCAAGCCTCCACCCGCCCACAGCGTGCCGACGACCGGGGCTGAGCCGCCCCTGTCATCGCGCATGTCGGCGCGGATCAGAGCCGGGCTGCGCCTCAGCAACCCGAACCCGGTCTCGGCCGAGTCCCTGGCCAGCGGCAAAGACCTGTTTGAGGTCTACTGCACGGCCTGCCACGGTCCCCAGGGCCGGGGCGACGGCTCGGTCGTGGGCAAGGGCATTCCGTCCTCAGACCTCCACACCGCGCGCATCAAAGGCCAAAAAGACGGTTATATGTATGCGACGATCCGCAGTGGCGGCATCATCATGCCCAGCTACGGCCACGCCCTGTCGGTCGCTGAGCGCTGGGATATTGTGAATTACCTGCGCCACCTGCAAGGACCAATGAGGAGCAATGAGTAGCCTGGCCGCCCCTGCCCTGCCTCACTTACCAGCTCGGCTGGTCGGACTGTTGCGGGTGTGCGTCGGTCTGGGTGTCCTGGCCTTTGGGCTGGGCCTGTTGCTGAGCCCCCAGCGCGTCTGGCAGGCGTATCTGGTCAACTGGTTGTTCTGGTCGGGCGTGTCGCTGAGCGGCGTGACCTTTGCCGCCATCCTGCATCTGGTCAAGGCCGAATGGGCCGGCCCGCTGCGGCGTCTGGCCGAGGCCACGGCCGCCTGGCTGCCGATTTCCCTTGGCCTGTTTGTTGTCTTGATGTGTGGCGCGGCCTACCTGTTCCCGTGGCTGGACGAACCGATCAAAGCCAAACAGCCGTGGCTGAGTCTGGGCTTCATGCTGTTTCGCGATTTCTGTGCCCTGGCCGTGCTGTACGCGCTGAGCCTGGTCTTTGTGTACTATGCGCTGCGTCCCCGCATTGAGCGGCTTCCCGCCCCGACCGGCCGCTGGTCCACGACCGTCCACAGTACCTTGCGCCGTGACTGGCGCGACGCCGCAACCGAGCAGGCTCGCAGCCAGCGGGTCCTGGGGCTGCTGTCACCCGTCCTGCTCGTGCTGTATGCGGTGCTGTTCAGCCTGATCGGCTTTGATCTGGTGATGTCGCTCGATCCACACTGGATCAGCACCCTGTTTGGCGCGTTCTTTTGCGTCGGCAATCTGTATGTCGGCCTGGCCGCCATCATGGTCGGCGCGGTGGCGGCCCACAAACTCGGCCTCCAGGCGTTGCCCACGGCCGCCCAGTCGCACGACCTGGGCAAGCTGATTTTTGGCTTTTGCATCCTGTGGACGTATCTGTTCTGGTGCCACTATCTGCCGATCTGGTACGCCAACCTGCCGGAAGAAACCGGCTTCATCCTGCGCCGGCTGGCCCACCAGCCGTGGGCGACACTCAGCGCGGTCGTGCTGGCCCTGAGCTTCCTGATACCGTTTCCGCTCCTGCTCAGCCACAACCTCAAGCGGCGGCCAACAGCCCTGGCCGGCCTGGGGCTGGTCATCGGTCTGGGCATGTGGCTGGAGCGCTATGTGCTCGTCGTGCCGTCGGTGTGGCAGCCCGCCAGCCTGCCCCTGGGCGTCCTGGAGCTGTGCCTGCTGGCCGGCTTTTTCGGCAGCTATGGCCTGGCCTTTCTGCGCTTTGTGCGGGCCTTTGTCCCGGCTGAGGAAAAGAACTCCTGAAACCGCTCCTGCCCGTGGGCCGGTGCGACAAAGAGCCAGGGGGTGAGCCGGACCGCAGTCGGCGTACTGGTCAACCGCCACACGACTGCCTTCTCTCGCCACTCATAACAGTGTTTATTATTGAT
>WTHE01000282.1 GCA_011523315.1 Candidatus Binatota bacterium | reverse complement strand
CGCTGCCCAGATCGAGAATCCGCAGCCCGGAGAACAGCAGCGAGCCCGGTCTGGCGGTACTGCCAAAGGCCAGGGCTTGTCCGTCGGCCGACCATACCGCAGCGACCGAGCCGGGCAGCACGGCTACCGGCGCCGTCTGGCCGCTCGGTACGTCGAACAGGCGGAGCATATTGTCGCCGTTGTCCTGCCGCTCGACATACACCAGCAGCTCTTCGGTCGGTGACCAGGCCGGCACACGAAAATCACCCGGTCGGTCTGAAATATCGCGGACGATCTGCTGCGAGGCGACATCCAGCAAGACCACCCGAGCCGCCTGGTCCGAGCCGGTGCGACTGCCCACATGGGCGGCCAGCCGCTTCCCGCTCGGCGACCAGGACCAGAACAGCGGTGCGCCGTGCAGCACGGACAGCATGTCACCCGGCTGGCCCAGGACGGCGACCTCCAGCGACAGCGCGGATTCCTCCCGCTGGATGAGGGCGGCGAACGCATCGGTGCGGGGCGACCAGTTGCCGTAAATCGGCATGCCGCCGCTGATACTGGCCAGCTCCCACGATTCAATGCCGTCGGTCGCAAGCGCGTACAGACTGGTGCGCACCTCCGGACCGCCCGTCCCCCGCAGACCAAAGCAGGCCAGCCGGCTGCCGTCCGGCGACCAACTGGGCCACACATGGCTCAGCTGATCGTCGCCCTTGTCTGAGGCCGACTCGTCCCAGCTCCAGGTCAGCTGCCGGGGCTGGCCCGACTGAGGGGTAGCGATGAAGATATTGCCCTTCTCGCCGGTGTAGGCGAGACGCGGAGCTGAAGGTGGTGCTGCGGCGGCCATAAGCCCTCCCAATCGGTTCGACTTAGCGCTTGGCTCCCTCCAGGACGATCAGCGGTTGCCTGGGCGCGTGCTCGTGGCGCAACAGGATATACAGGGCGCCCGGTCCCCCGTCGTAGGCCCGGGCGGTGGCAAAGGCCAGCACGACCTTGGCCAGCTTGCCACGGGTCAGCCAGTATTTCAGCCGATCTTTCAGCACCGGCATCTGGCCGGGCGAGTTGCGTCCCCGGCCGTGGATAACCAGAACGCAGCGCAGACCGGAGCGGAGCGCTCCGAGCACAAAGCCTTCGACCTCGGCTCGGGCTTCCTCGGTCGTCATGCCGTGCAGGTCCAGCGAGGCTTGGCGGGAAAAGGCACCCTGGCGCAGCTTATGGACCAGCCGGGTATCCAGCCCCACCACGCAGCCTTCCATGTATTCGTCGGTATCGGTGACATCAAACTCGGACCGGCCGGCAACGAGGTCGTACAGTTCGGCCAGAGCCTCGTTCTCCTCGTCGATCAGGCTGCGGCGTAGCACGGCCGGGGACGGCCGGCCGACCCGTGCGCTGGCGTCCTGTTTGAGTGGGACGACATCTTTCATCTCCTGCGCGAACAGCTCGGCGTCGCTGGGCGCCTGCGCGACCCGCAGGGCCGGGGATTTCGGCTTGGGGACGGACTGGACCTGTTTGTGACGTTTGCGGGCCTGCTTGCTGAGGTGGCGGAAGGGGGAATTGAAGCCTGCCATGGCTCGGAATGGTACACCCGACGTGAAGTCAGGACAAGCGCGCCGAACCGCGCCCCGTCCTCAGCCGTCGGCCGTTTCGGCGAGAATCCAGTCGAGATAGTCGGCCGCCCCGGCCAGCAACGGCAGGCTGATGACCTCCGGGACCTCGTAGGAGTGCAGGCTGCGCACCCTGGCCTCGACTGCGGCAAAGCGTTCCGCCCGGGTTTTGATCACCAGCAGCCACTCGCGGTCGCCCGCAATCTTGCCCTGCCAGCGGTACAGGGAGCGAACCGGGCTGAGAATATTCACGCACGCCGCCAGCCGTTCTTCGAGCAGGGCGGTGGCAATCGTTTCGGCCTCGGCCTCCGAACCGGTGGTGACCAGGACGACGCAGGCCTGGGGGGCGGGAGTGGTCATAGGGTATGTTCCTGGTCCAGACGCCGCCTGAGTTCGGCGGCGCTCAGCTCATACATGAACGCGCGTTGGCCGTTGATATACAGCAGCGGGATCTCGAGGCCGAAGCGGGCGCTCAGCTCCGGGTCGGCGGAGATGTCGATGGTCTCCAGCCGAAACGGCGTCTTGGCCTGGACTTCGAGCAGGGTCGTGCGCATGGCGTCACACAGGGAGCAATCGGGGCGGGTGTACAGCGTCAGTCTGGCCATGGCTGGGAATCCTGTCACCGCTGGGGTGGCCGACCGTTGGGCTGGGTCAGCTGCGGCGAGAGCGGTCCGGCGGGTTCGCTCTGCTCAATCCGGACCTGCTCGACGTGGTGGTTCTCGGTCTTGAGCACGGTGATGCGCAGTCCGTCGCGTTCACACGCCTCGGAGACTTCCGGAATCCGGTCGAACCATTTGTTGACCAGGCCGTTGAGGGTGGTGTAGTCGCTGCCCTCGGGCAGCTGAAAATCGTCCAGCCGATCATTGATATCCGAGATGGTCAGCGAACCCTGCACGACGTAATTGCCCTCGGCCAGCTTTTCCACCCCAGCCGTTTCGTTGTCGTACTCGTCCTGGATTTCACCCACCAGCTCTTCCAGGATATCCTCCATCGTCACCAGTCCGGCCGTGCTGCCGAACTCGTCGACCACAATCGCCAGCTGCTCCTTGCGGCGCTGAAATTCGCGCAGCAGCTGCGAGATAGGTTTGGTTTCGGGTACAAAAAAGGCCGACCGCACAATGTCCTGGAGGATGATCAGGTCTTTGTGCTCCAGCAGCGGAAACAAATCCTTGGCGTGCACGATGCCACAGATATTGTCCAGGTCGCCGTCGTACAGCGGCATGCGCGTATAGCCCTCTTCGACCATGGTTTTGAGAAGCTGGCTGGAGGAGGCGTGGATGTCGAGGGCGACGATATGCGTTCGGGCGACCATAATCTCCTTGACCACCGTTTCGCTGAACTCAAAGACGTTTTCGATCAATTCGTGCTCGGCTTCCTCAATCGTTCCGTCCTCGCGGCCCTGCTCGAGCAGCAGGCGGAGTTCCTGACCCGAATGGTAGCGGGACGACTCGCTGGCCGGTTCGATGCCGAGCAGCCACAAGACCCTGTTGGCCGCCCAGTTGAGGGCGGTGATGACCGGAAACAGCAGCACAGAGAACAGCCACAGGGGAAAGGCCACGATCAGGGCGGTCGGTCGCGGACGCTGGATAGCCAGCGATTTGGGGGCCAGCTCGCCGAACACGATGTGCAGAAACGTCAGCAGCAGAAAAGCCACCGGCAGGGCCAGAGTATGGGCCAGTTCGGGATCGGCGTGCAGGCCGACCGCAGCCAGGGCGCCGAGCAGCAGACGGGCGACGACCGGTGCGCCGATCCAGCCCAGGCCGAGCGAGGCCAGGGTGATGCCCAGCTGGGTGGCCGACAGGTAGGCGTCCAGATGGGCGATCAGGTGTTGGGCCATGCGGGCCGTTTTCTTACCGGTCTGGACCAGCAGCTCAATCTGTGAAGAGCGGACTTTGACCAGGGCGAATTCGGCCGCCACAAAGAAGGCGTTGGCCAGCACCAACAGCAGCGTAATGAGAATGCCGAGAACCGGACTGTCCATGGCGCGTTTTCATCTCTCCCGAGGGGAGGATGACACCAGGGCAGTCAGCCTCGGGCGGCTACTTTGATATGGAGGGTCATCCATAAGCTGGGAAGCAGCATAGTATGAGCGGTGCTTTTCTTGCAAGAGGGCGGCCGCACGAAGCCGCGCCTCAGCGCGGTGCAGCCCGCTTCCCTTGGGTGGCCAGAAACCCGTTGATATCGGCCTGACTCAGCTCGGTCCAGCGCTCGGCCAGCAGCACCGCAGCCTGAACCGAGCTGCGTTCGCTCTCGCCAATCAACTCCCGGTTCACCGGATAGCGACGAATCGGGCTGCGCAGGACCAGCCCGTCACCGTTCGGAGACCAGTCCGCCCGCCGCACCAGGAGCGGGTCGGCAGACCCGGCCGCCGCAGCGGAGACAGCCGCAGCCATGTCTGCCAGCAGTGGATCGTCGCCGTCGATGATGAACCGGCACCGTGGGCCGACCGTGTCGCACAAGGTCCGGATTTCCTCCTGCAAGGTGCTGAGCAGTTCGACATCGGTGCTGTAGCTGGGCGTGAGGGTATTCACAATCGCAATATCGGGCCGTACGGTCCGCAGCAGACGGCGCATATCGCCGCGCTGGCGCACGCCGAATTCCACCACCAGGATTTCCACCGGCGCGGCTGAAAGCAGCGCGCTCCAGCTCGCCCGACCCAGCGCGTACAACACCGACCAGACCGACTGGGGCGCGATCTCGACGTTGAGCACGGCCAGCGGCAGGCCGATCTCGGTATTATACGAGCGTGGGTTGGTCCGGACCCGATAGCGCACGGCCAGCAGTTCGGCCAGCA
>WTHE01000692.1 GCA_011523315.1 Candidatus Binatota bacterium | reverse complement strand
CACCAACGGTACGCGGCCGGTCATCGACATGTACAAGACCGTGCTGTCGGCCTGGATGTCCGAAGAATCGTCCCCTCGTTACTCCGACAAAGAAAAGTAGGCCAAAAAATGGCTAGACTGGTTCCGGTGGATTACGCACCAAGTCCAGGACCGAAGTGGATATCCCTCTGTCTGATAAGGACACTCAGCGGCATTGGTCGCTGGTAAATAAACTGTTGCAATGCCTTTGACGGCATATGCCGTTTAGATCATATTAAAGGCATGGCTTGGGAAGTCGGTTTCGATCCGGCCTTTGACCCGGAGTTCGATGCCCTGCCTGCCGCAGTGCAGGACGAACTGCTCGCCCAGGCGAAGCTTCTCGAAGTGTTCGGACCGGCGCTGGGCCGTCCGCGGGTAGACACGCTGAACGGATCGCGCCACGCCAATATGAAGGAGCTTCGCTTTCAGGTCGCTGACGGCGTGTGGCGGATCGCCTTTGCCTTCGATCCCAAGCGGCAGGCCATCCTGCTGGTGGCCGGCAACAAATCGGGTGTCAGCGAAAGACGTTTTTACCGACAGCTGATCAAGAAGGCGGACGAACGGTTCGACGCGCATCTCGACCGGCTGAAGGACGAGAGGAGGTCGAGATGACGACGCTACAGGAGAGAATGGATACGCTGCCCAGAGCGCGGCGAAAAAAAGTGGAGGAAAGAGCCAGAGCGCTGATTGCCGAAGAGATGTCGCTCCAAGACCTGCGCAGGGCACGGCAACAGACGCAGGTGCGTGTAGCCAAGGAACTCGGGATCAACCAGGAAAACGTGTCGCGCCTCGAAAAGCGGAGCGATCTGTTGATATCGACGCTCCGGGGCTACGTCAAAGCGATGGGTGGCAAGCTGAGTCTGGTGGCGGAGTTCCCCGACCGTCCACCGGTTGTGCTGACCGGTATTGCGGAGCTGGACAAGGAAGAGCCTTGATTTCCAACTGGGGCAGGGTTTGCTGGCTTACGCCACACGCGTGTCAGATTGTCGCTGGTGCGCGTCATTGAAGCCTTACGGCGCTGCTACCGCAAAGCTCTCATCGCAGAGGAAGAAGCCCGTACATTTGTCCTGAACCATGGAGGAGACCCGGAGAGTTGGGGACGGCTCGCCTGCATTATGGGGTTTGGTGGCCATCCTCGGCTGACCCATGCTTTCGCTATGGGGATCGCGGCACGGGGATGGCCAATCGAGGAGTCTGAAGCCGCTTTCAAAACGGTGCTGTCGGCCTGGGTGTCCGAAGAATCGGCAGTCTGATTGATAACGCTCCGCTGGGCCGGTCTACGACGCTTCGTCGTTTGAGGCGTTGTTTTTCCTTCGATCCGCGATGTACATCGCGCTGATCATCACCACAATAAGAATTCCTATGGCAATAGCGAGTGGCGGTATACCGAACATCTGTGTCTCCTTCTTCCGAATGCCGAACACTGCCGGTCGTTCTTCAATCGGCAAGCGTCGGGGTAAAGGGCTCCTCCACACACTGGAGTGCTGAAAACCGGTCAACAATGGAAGATAGGAGCTTATTGGATGGGCCAGGAAATAAGCGTGAACCGCCCACGGTTGGCCCCCCACTATCCTCTCGAACTGTGGCCGTGTCAATCGGCGGGGACGGCCGCAATCCAACTCAGGGCCGCCGCAGTTCGGTAACTCGGTGCCAACACGATTCACAATCGTCACCCACCGGTTGGGCGGGCTCACTTGCACAAGCCCGCAGCCTGGCCTAGTCTCCAGTCTTGTCTGATCGAGGGAGCCATGAACACCGAACACGTCTCCGAGCCGTCAAAAATCAACCTCTGCTTTGACAACCGCTTTACGCGCGAGCTGCCGGCCGACCCGGAAACCGACAATTACCGTCGTCAGGTCGAGCACGCCTGTTACTCGCGCGTCCAGCCGACCCGCGTGGCCCGGCCCCGGCTGCTGGCCTACGCCTGGGAAGTCGCCCAGAACATCGGCCTGAGCCGCGCCGAGTGCGAATCGGACGCATTCGTCGAGGTCTTTGCCGGTAACCGGGTGTTGCCGGACATGGACCCCTACGCCATGTGTTACGGCGGCCACCAGTTCGGTAGCTGGGCCGGACAGCTCGGAGACGGACGGGCGATAAACCTGGGAGAGATTGTCAACCAGGGGCGGCGCTGGGTCGTCCAGCTCAAAGGCGCCGGCCCCACGCCGTATTCCCGCCAGGCTGACGGTCTGGCCGTCCTGCGCTCCTCGCTGCGCGAGTTCTTGTGCAGCGAGGCCATGCACCATCTGGGCGTCCCCACCACCCGTGCCCTGAGCCTGATCACAACCGGCGAGCAGGTCGTCCGCGACATGTTCTATGACGGCAACCCCAAATCCGAGCCGGGTGCGGTGGTGTGTCGCGTAGCGCCCTCATTCACCCGCTTCGGAAATTTTCAGCTGTTTGCCGCACGCGGAGAGACCGAGGTCTTGCAACAGCTCCTGGACTACACCATCCGGACCGATTTTCCCCACCTCGGCCAGCCGTCGCCGGCGGTCTACCTGGCCTGGTTTCAGGAGGTGTGTCGCACGACCGCCCGGCTGATCGTGGACTGGCTGCGGGTCGGCTTTGTCCACGGGGTGATGAACACCGACAACATGTCGATCCTGGGTCTGACCATCGACTATGGGCCGTACGGCTGGCTGGAGGATTACGATCCCAAATGGACGCCCAACACCACCGACGCGGTCGGTCGTCGCTACTGCTTCGGCAATCAGCCCCAGATCGCCCAGTGGAACCTGGCCCAGCTGGCCAACGCTGTGCTGCCCCTGATCGGCCATACCAAAGCCCTGGAAGAAACCCTCAGCGGCTTTGTCACCGACTTCGAGAACGGCTGGCGAAGCATGATGGCCGGCAAGCTGGGGCTGCGGTCCTTCGAGCCGCAGAGCGACGACGAGCTGGTGGCCGAACTGCTGGCCATCCTGGGTCTGGTGGAAACCGATATGACGATTTTCTATCGACGGCTGGGCCAGCTTGAATTCGACGGCCACGCCTTCGACCGGGAACAGGCCGACGCCGGAGCCCTGCCCGAGCCGCTGCTGGACGCCTACTACGCGCCCGAACAGCTGAGCCGCGCTCACCGCACGCGGATCGGCAGCTGGCTGCGCCGCTATGCAGCCCGTGTCCGTGCCGACGGGACCTCAGACGAAACGCGTCGGAAACGCATGAACGCCGTCAATCCCAAATATGTGCTGCGCAACTATCTGGCTCAGCTGGCCATAGATAAAGCCGAGCAGGGCGACGCTGCGCTGCTGCACGAATTGCTCGACCTGCTGCGCCACCCCTATGATGACCAGCCCGACAAGGACGCCTACGCCAAAAAGCGGCCCGACTGGGCGCGTCAGCGGGCGGGCTGCTCGATGCTGTCGTGCAGCTCCTGACCCTGCGGTTCATACGCCGACCCGCCCATGACACCGGTCGAGCCTCACCCCGACATCAGCCTGGTTCTCGGCGGCGCACGCTCGGGTAAGAGTACCTTTGCCGAAAGCCTGGCGCGCCGCTATAGCCGGCGGGTCTACCTCGCCACCGCCGAACGCGTCGACGCTGAGATGGTCCGCCGCATCGAAGCCCACCGCCGCCAGCGCGGACCGGGCTGGCGCACACTGGAGGTGCCCCTCGATCTCGCGGACGCCATTCGGCAGGAAAGTGCGCCCCAGGTGTGCCTGCTGGTCGATTGCCTGACGGTGTGGCTGGGTAATCTCATGCATCACGGGCGGGCGATAGACGCGGCCCAGGCCGCGCTGCTCGACGCGCTGGCCGAGGTATCCGGGCCGGTGGTCCTGGTCGCCAACGAAGTCGGCCTCGGCATCGTGCCGGACAACGCTGCGGCGCGGGCCTTCCGTGACCGCGCCGGCCGGCTCAACCAGGCGCTCGCCCGGCTGGCAACGCGCGTCTACTTTGTGGCTGCGGGGCTGCCCGTCGTCCTCAAGGGGACTGAGTAAAGATCTGGTGCAGGAGCGGCGGCGGCTTACAGGAGACACGGCGAGCACTCCCGACAGTCGGTTCGTCGGCCTTGACTCCAAACGGACGCTGCGTGTATATGGGCATCGCTCATGTCCAGCGCCGACACACATAAGGAAAAGATGCAGGCTCTCCAAGCCGAGCATCGCCGCAAGGTGAGGGCCGCCCGTCACCCGAAGCGCGGTCTGGTGCTGGTCTACACCGGCGACGGCAAAGGGAAATCGAGTTCGGCCTTTGGCGTGATTGCCCGGGCGCTGGGCTGGGGTCAGCGGGTCGGTGTCGTGCAGTTCATCAAAGGCAAGTGGCTGACCGGTGAGCGAAAGTTCTTCGCCGGATTTCCCGATCAGCTCGTGTGGCATTGCATGGGCGAGGGATTCACCTGGGACACCCAGGACCTGGAGCGCGACACGGCCAC
>WTHE01000779.1 GCA_011523315.1 Candidatus Binatota bacterium | reverse complement strand
CTTGGCCTGGGTGGTGTTGATCGAAAACCTCGAATCGAGCGGACCGGGTGGCGGCCAGCACGGCGGCGGTGTCGTCCATAGCGCTTTCCTCTGTGCGGTGTGTTCTCTGGCCTAGCCTAAAAGAGTGGGGTGTGGCAAGCCCATGCTCTTGTTTTTCGCGTCTTTTTCCTGCCATACTGCTCGTATGGATTCTGCAATCGTTTGCATCAGGAGGCGCTAGGAGTGGATTTACCTCGGTGTCGGAAATGCAGTCAGGGCATACTCGTGCCTCTGTCTGACTTTGGGCCACGTGGCGCATCGCTCGAATACAAGGTCTGGGTGTGTATTCAGCCGAAATGCGGATTCACCATCCGTATTGATAAGGGTGTGGTCGTATACGGGTATAAAGTGTACGAGGAGCGACGCCGGAGCAGCGACTATTAGGTCAAGGCGGAGCCGTCGTCGGGGAGGCGGGTTCCGGGATCTTCGGTCAGTCTTGCGCAGGCGCTCCGAACCGGTGTATACGAACGCAGTCTATCGGAGGTGATACGGTGAAACAGGCGCTCCACGGGGTCAAGGTTCTGGACCTGACCCAGGTCATGGCAGGGCCGTTCTGTACCCTGTTGTTGGGCGACCTTGGTGCCGACGTGGTCAAGATCGAGCCACCGAGCGGGGACTCAACGCGCGGGATGGGCGGACGCCAGGGGACCGAGAGCACATCATTCTGGGCCATGAACCGCAACAAGCGCGGCATGGTCCTCAACCTCAAACATCCCCAGGCCCAGGCGCTCGCCCGCAAGCTGGCGGCCTGGACCGACATTTGGGTTGAGAACTATCGCCCCGGTGTCATGGACGCCTTTGGCCTGGGCTACGACGACCTGCGCCAGATCAACCCGGGCCTGATTTATGCCTCGGTATCGGGCTTTGGGGCAACCGGGCCGTATGCCAAAAAGGGGGGCTTCGACCTTGTCGCCCAGGGCATGTCGGGCATCATGTCGGTAACCGGAGAAGAGGGTCGGCCGCCCGTCAAATGCGGCGTGCCGATCACCGATCTGGGAGCGGCGTTGTTTGCCACCCAGGCGATTCTGGCCGCCTACATCCATCGCCAGAACACGGGCCAGGGACAGTATATCGACACCTCGCTGCTCGAAGCCGGGATTGCACTTTCCATCTGGGAATCGACCCAGTATTTCACCCGGGGCGAAATCCCCGAACCTATGGGCTCGGCCCACCGCCTGTCCGCGCCGTATCAAGCCATCAAGTGCGCGGACGGCTACATCAATCTTGGCGCGGCCAACACCCGCACCTGGCAGCGTTTTGCCCGTGCTATCGGCCGTCCCGAGCTGCTCGAGCGACCGGAGTACGAAAACGAGCGCCAACGGGTTCTCAACCGCCACCTGCTGACCCGGGATATCGAGGACGTGACCGGCACCAGGCCGCGCGCTCACTGGCTGGCCGTACTCGAAGAAGCCGGCGTGCCGTGCGGACCCATCCTCAACTACGCCGAGGTCTTCAACGACCCGCATATTCAGGCTCGTGGCATGGTTCAGGAGATGGACCATCCGGTTGGCGGCAAGGTCCAGGTACTCGGTCCGGCAGCAAAACTGTCCGAGACGCCGGCCCGGCTCACCCGGCGCTCGCCGCTGTTTGGCGAACACACGGCTGAGCTGATGCGTGAGCTGGGCTATTCGGACGCCGAGATTCGGGAGCTGAACGAGGCCGGCGCGGTGGTGCTGGGCGAGGCTGAACAGGCTGCGGATTAGTGCCCGGCCAATATCTGGGCGCCATAAATAAACACCACACCGGCCAGCGTTGCGACGGGCAGTAGGCGGGAGTGGCTGGCATCATGGGCGGCCGGCAGCAGACTGCTCGCGCCAAGATACAGAAACACGCCGGCAAACCAGCCCAGCATCAAGGCCAGCTGTGGGGTGGCCAGCGTCACATAGGCTTGGAGCCACACGCCAAACAGAGGGGCTATGGCGGTCAGAGCCAGCATGCCCGCAGTCGTGCGGGTTGAGTGCCGGGTGCCCAGCATCAGGCCCGCCACGCTGGCCCCGTCGGCCAGTTTATGCAGGGTCACCCCAAGCGCGATGGCCCAGCCGACGTGGTCATGAATATGAAAGCCTTTGCCGATGGCAAAGCCGTCAATCAGGCTGTGAACCATGATGCCGCAGGCTCCCAGCACGCCGGCATGGGGGGCGTGGGCGTGATGGGCTTCCCGCTCCTCAGGCGTTTCTCGGTGGTGGGTCGCGTACTCAAGCACATAGAAACACAAGAAGCCGCACACGCAGGCGAGCCGCAGGTGATGAGCCTGGAAAGCGCTGTCGGTCGAAGCCAGAAGCGCCAAGGCGTCGGGCAGAATTTCCATCAAGGCCCCGGCCATCAAGGCCCCGGCACAGAAGGCGAACAAGACCCCCTGATAGGATCGAAAACGCAGGGCGAGCAGCCCGCCGCCCAGGGTGATGACACACGTGGCAGCGGCAATCCAGAAGGCAATCATAAGCACGGTCAGGGTACACCACTGCGACCGAGTTGTAAGTAGGGACGAGGCATGTATCGCCCCTGTCAGGACGGAGCAAACAGCCCCTCTCTGCCCTCTTTGATCAACCAGGGCAGCATGCCTAAGGCGGCGACCGGATCGGCCCACCACCAGTCCAGCGCCGCATTGGCCCCCAAACCGAGCAGCAGTGTCAGCGACAGGTATGAGCAAGCCAGGGTTTCTTTTGCCTCGGCGCGCAGGGCCTGACTACCGACGACGGTAGCCGCCCGCAGCTTGCCGAACGACACCAGCGGCATAATCGTCAGCGACACACAGGCCAGGATGATGCCGATAGGGCTTTCGTCAGGAGCTGCCTGGCGCCACAATATCCAGCTGGCTTGGCCGACCACATACGCGGCCAGAGCGAAAAACGAGGCTCCCACAAACTGATGGACCCGACGGTCGGCGCGGGCGACGCGTTCTGCGGCGACGCCTCGCAGCTCGAGCCTCAGGCGCCACAACAAGATCCCGCCGGCGCTGAGTTCAATCAGACTGTTCAGACCGAATTCGATCAGCGCAATGCTTGCCGCCCGGCTGCCGGCCCACAGCGCAATCACCGCTTCGACGATGTTATACAGCATGGTGGCAATGACCAGGCCGAGGCCAATCCGCAGCCAGCGGTCGGCTGGCGCGCCGGGAGAAATCATAAGCTGTCCAGACCGCTCGGCCTGCTTATCACATCTACCGAGCCCTGAGCCAGCGAAACAGCCACGCACCCACCACGAGCCCGGACAGACACGCCGCCGCCATCTGCCCAGGAGGGTAGTCGTAGTGGTTGGCCAGAACAAAGGCGAGGATCCCCGTCGCCAGCGACACGGCCGGGGCGACCACGAACAGATGCCGCGTTTCACGGCACACATTTTTGGCTACCAGGGCGGGCAGCACCAGACTGGCAAAGCTGAACACCACGCCGGAGACATGAATGGAGAACCCGACGACCAGTCCCAGCCAGACCGCCAGCAGACGATTCCACACGTCTACCCGTAAGCCGACCGCGCGGGCCATGGCGGGATCGAGAATCAGCAGCAGGGCCTGGCGGGTATACGTAAACAGCAGGGTGGCGGTAGCCACGAACATCGCGGCAAAAACCCAGACATCGGTCTGCCTGGCGCCGATGATGGTGCTGGCTGACAGGCGGTTGATTTCTTCGGCGCCAATCGGGCTATGGGCCATCAACAGGATGGACAGGCTGAGCGAGGCGAGGAAGACCCAGCCGGTGATGGCTTCGTGGGTTTCCCGGCCGCTGCCCCGGCTGCCGGTGGCCGTCAGCAGCGCCGCCAGCACGGCAAACACGCCGCCCATTGTCGAGTGGAAAAAATCGGAATGCCACCAGCTGTGAGGATCGTGGCTGAGCGCGCTGCCCAGCCACAGACCAACGGCGATACCCAGCATGGACGCCTGGGAGACGGCCGCGCCAATAAAGATCTGATCGCGGGCAACAACCAGCACGCCGAGCAGGGACAGCAGGAGACCGATGAACCAGCCGGCCAGATACGCGTGCTGAAACAGCGACCACGAATCGAAAAAGTTTTCGATCATTCCGAGCTTCCATCCGTAGACGGGAGCCCGGACCCGGTCTCCGAGCGGCCTGGCGAAGATTGAGAGCGTTTTGAGAAATCGTCCTGTTCCAAAAGACGCGCAGCCGTGCCCGTCAGCCCGGACACCTGAGTGTAGGCGCGGTCGAGGAGCCAGCGGTCCAGCGCGGCGCCAGGCGCCGTCAGCCCGGACACCTGGCCGAATACTCGTTCGAGATTCTGGTCGGTCAGCACCTGGTCGCGTGGACCGGCCACCAGCGTGCCACCGGTGAGCAACCCAATATGGGTCGCGCAGCGGGACGCGATATTCATTTTGTGGGTCACGAACAGGATGGTGT
>WTHE01000356.1 GCA_011523315.1 Candidatus Binatota bacterium | reverse complement strand
GTCCAGGAAGCGTCGCGGATCAGGCATCATTACAATCCGCACCTGCCGCCGATACTGCGGTCATCGTCCGAGCCGACAGCAACCGACAAGCTGCCGGAACTCCTGGAGACCGCACGGCAGCGCGCGCTCTCGGAGGACGAAGCCAACATACTCGCCGAAGCGCTGAAGCGCCACGAACCGTGGCTGGAGTGGAGCGGAAAGCGTGAAAGACCGTGGTTCGAGGTCGAACCTGTGGCCTTGCATATGCACAAGCGTGTCTCCACACAGGCGATTCTGCGGGTATTGACGCGCCAGGATATCCAGCGCGACCTTTTCGCCGACCCGCAGCTCGACTACGCCAAGGCCGTGCAGTTCTACCGGCATGACATTGACTGGGCGAACCGGATGATCCTCGGCGATTCGCTCCACCGGTCCGCAACACACTCTTTCCGACCGATAAGCAGCAAATCGCAGCGTGGTTTCTCGATACGGACTATGACGGCCGGACGTTCTGCATCTGCCAAGCGTTTTTTCCCAACAAGAGCAAGTGGGACAAGCTGGCGCGGGCGCTCGGCGACAAGGGTTTGGTAGACCGGGACGCGTTCGGTGCGCTCAGCGGCCTGACAAGCCTGTCCTTCCCCAGACCCCCTCGGCTGGGCGAGGGAGAGACGTGGCGCATAGCGGTCAAAGTGATTGACCCACGGGGCAACGAAGGCTCGCGCGTCCTGACTCCGAGGGAAGAATAGGCATGATAACGCGCCTCGTCATAGAAAACTTCAAGAGCCTACGGAAGGTCGATCTGACCTTGGGGCGAGTGAATCTGTTTATCGGGACCAACGCCAGCGGCAAATCCAATTTTCTCGAAGCCCTCCGAGTGCTCCAGGGCATCGCCAATGGCTTCACCATCAGCGAGGTCCTCAACGGCAAACCGAGGAGCACGACCAGCGAGGTATGGGAAGGTATTCGCGGAGGCAGTGCGCATGCGTGCTTTACTGGAGCAGACGAAGGCAGAGAAGTGAGGATCGAAGTACATGGGAGATTAGAAGAGGCACCACTTCATACCTGGCTGTATCAGATCGCTCTTTTGCCCGTAGAAGGGGTGGTAAGCGCCGAATCGTACACACTAGACGAGACAGGCTCTGAGATCACCTCCCCCACGCTGCCCAGACATTCCTATTCGAACGATTTTTCTACAGTCGGTCTGCGGGCAAATAGCATGTTGACGGAAGGCTACCACGATGACGATGATCCCGTAATCCAGATAATAAGCTCTCTCGCAAACGCCCAACGCATTGACCTCGCGCCTGATGTGCTGCGGAGCTATTCACAAGCGGATCGGGCCCAGCGCATGGGCGAGCGTGGAGAGAACTTCGCTGCTCTGGTCAAGACAATCTGCGAAAACGAAGCAACGAAGGATGCCTATCTGTCGTGGTTGCGTCAACTTCGCCCTGAAGAAATAGACGATGTGGGAACCTTGAGCGGCGCAGTCGGCGAACCCATGTTCATGCTTCAGGAAGGCGGCCAGACATTTCCCGCGCCCGTCCTGAGCGACGGCACATTGCGATTCGCCGCCCTGGCAGCCGCTTTCTTCCAGCCCGGCATGCCCCGCATTATGACGATTGAGGAAGTCGAAAACGGCATTCATGCCAGCCGTCTACAACTCCTGTTGGAACTGCTGCGGAGTCAGGCCGCAGCCAGCCACACCCAGGTCATAGCCACCACCCATTCGGCGACAGTGTTGGACTGGCTTCAGAAGGATGAATACAAAACAACCTTCTTCTGCCAGCGGGACGAAGCCACCAGCGAGTCCTACATCCGCGCCCTAGCCGATATCCCGCACTTCCTGGACGCGGTCGAGAAGACGCCTGTTTCCGAACTGTTTGCGGAGGGCTGGCTGGAAACGGCGGCATGAGTTTTACGGTGCTGGTCATTCCAGAAGATCCGACCCTCAACGGTCACATCCTGAAGCCCTTGACCAAGGCCATTGTAGCCGATGCCGGCAGGCCGGCGGCCAGAGTGACGGTGCTGACCAATCCCAAGCTGGGCGGATATGACCAAGCCGTGAAGGCCGTTCGTAGTGAGCTTGCCGAAAGATACCGCCACATGGACTTGTGGCTGTTCTTCCCCGACGCCGACAAAGCCAGCGACGAGGCCATGAGGAGCTTGGAGGAGCATGCTACTGCGTAAGGGATAAACCTGCTGTGCTGTATCGCACGGCCGGAAGTGGAGATATACGCCTGCGCTGCATTTCGCCACGACAGCTCGTCCCCCTGGCAGGATGTACGCAGATCCGCGGCTGAAAGAAGTGGTGTTTGCTCCTCTGCTCGCCAAGCACGGCGATCCCCGACGAGCCGGTGGCGGCAGAGACCTGATGACCGAGAAGGCGCTTGCAAATCTGCCGCTGCTGTTTCAACTGTGCCCCGAGTTACAGACATTACGAGACCGCCTCGCAGAGCAGCTGTAAGAGCACTAACCATGTCGGAAATCCAGCTTCCCATTCAGCCGGTTGCAGACCCCATCCTCTGCTCCCCCTACGAGGAACCTGACCGGCATTGGCTCTACAACACCAGGACGGGTATCCCCTCGAAGGTCCAGGCGCGGAGAGAGGCGAGCTACTGGTACAAGAGCGAACGCACCGGCAGCGCCCAAATGTCGCTGCTGGCGGAGGAAGAGCGGGACGATTTGCCGCTCGTCAATGCGCTCCGGGACGATGTTCGACGCTGGCGAAACTCCGGTTGGCAAAATGCTTCGGAAACCACGAAGAAAAGGATTGTTGGATTTGAAGGAGAGCTATCAGCGTCCAATGATCGGAAAATGTGCCGAACTCATGGGCGTTCTGGGTATCAAAGACAGCTGAGGCTTGCTACGTAAGGCACACAACGCAGAAAAGGCGGTGGCTCATGCTGGACGGCAAACAGATTGTCTTGGGCGTCAGCGGTGGTATTGCGGCCTACAAGGCGGCCGAAATCGTTCGCCTGCTGGTCAAAGCTGAGGCCAGCGTTCGGGTCATCATGACCAAGAACGCCCAGGAATTCATTACGCCGCTGACCCTCCAGACCTTGTCGGGCAATCCGGTCTCAACCGATACCTTCGACCTGACCCAGGAGTCCGAAATCGGCCATATCCGCCTGGCCGACACGGCCGACCTGGTCCTGCTTGCCCCGGCCACGGCCAACCTGCTGGCCAAACTCGCCGGCGGCTTGGCCGACGACCTGCTCACCACCGTTCTGCTGGCCACCACCGCTCCGGTTGTGATTGCGCCGGCCATGAACGTCCACATGTATGCCCACCCGCTGGTCCAGGCCAATCTGCAAAAGCTGGCCGGCATCGGCCATCACCTTGTCGAGCCTGGAGCCGGAGAGCTGGCGTGTGGCTATGAGGGTCAGGGCCGGCTGGCCGAACCGGCCGAGATCGTTGAAGCCGCCCGCGCCGCCCTGACCACAAAAGACCTGACAGACGAGCGCATCATCGTCACCGCCGGCCCTAACTGTGAGCCGATTGACCCCGTCCGCTATATTACCAACCGTTCAACCGGCAAAATGGGCTACGCCATGGCCCGTGTGGCCCAGCAGCGGGGCGCGCAGGTGAGCCTGGTCAGCGGTCCCACCGCCCTGACTCCCCCGCGCGGGGTCGATTTTTACTCGGTCCGGACCGCCTGTGAGATGCAGCAGGCGGTCTTGGCGGCCTATCCGCAGGCAACCATGGTCGTCTCCGCAGCCGCCATTGCCGACTATCGCCCGGCCACGGTCGCGTCCCACAAAATCAAAAAGGGCGCCGGCGGGTTCGTCATCGAGCTCGACCGTAACCCGGATATCCTGGCTGGTCTGGGCCAGCAGAAGGGCGGGCGGCTGCTGGTCGGTTTTGCCACCGAAACCCAAGAACTGGTGCCCAACGCCGAGCGCAAACTCAAGAGCAAGAATCTGGACCTGATCGTGGCCAACGACGTGACCCAGGAAGGTGCGGGCTTTGCCTCCGACACCAATATCGTGACGCTGCTTGACCGTACCGGTCGGGTCGAGCCGCTGTCACAGATGAGCAAGGAGGCGGTTGCGCACGCCGTTTACGACCGACTGCTGCTGCTGAAACGATGAATGATGAATGATGAACGCTGAACGGCAGCCAAGACTTTGTTTTCCGTTCATCATTCAGCGTTCTGCATTCATCCTTTTCTTCTCATGTCGCCCAAACCAGCCAAGCTCATGGTCGGCTTGCTGTCTGCCGACCCGGCGCTGTTCGACGCGGCCGAACAGGCGCTGCGGCCCGACTGTGGCCCGGTTGACTTCAGGAGCGAGGTCTTCCGCTGGGACATGACTCGCTACTACGAGCGGGAGATGGGGACACGGCTGCTGCGCCAATTCATGAGCTTTGAGCGGCTCATCTCTCCTGCGGCCCTGGCCGATCTCAAGCAACACACC
>WTHE01000291.1 GCA_011523315.1 Candidatus Binatota bacterium | reverse complement strand
GTGTAGGTCCGCAGCTTGACATGCGGCCAGTAGTCGAGGCCGGCCCGCTTGAGATAGCGGTCTTCCAGGGAAAAGCCCAGGGGGCCGACCAGATGAAAGCCGGTGTCTGTGGCCGCGCACAGCCGCGCGGTGGTGCCGCTGTTGGGGGGAATCTCGGGCTCGACAAAGACAATGTGCATAGACGCGGGGGTGGCTAGGGGCGGTCTTGTTAGGGGTGGTCTTGGCCAAACGGGATGGGGTAGGCGGCGTCGTTGAGGCGCAGGACAAAGCCGCCGGTCTCGGGTTCTTCCTGAATGTAGGCCGCCAGCTGATAGTAGGCCGGCCGGGTGAAACGGGCCAACTCGGCGTGGCCTTTGACCCGGCAGTAGACCGCGTTGTCCGGTCCGATATACAGCGTGTCCGGGCTGAGGGCTTCTTCGCTGGTGTCGTTCAGCCGGACTCTGAGGCCCTGGTCGAGATCGCCGTCGAGCGCGGTCACCACGTAGGGCGCATCGTCGATCTCGACGATGGCCGTGTCGCGGCCCAGCACAATCTGATACCGGCCGTCTTCCGTCCGGCGCAGGTGCTGGCTGAACAAGCGGTTGATGCGGCGGTTTTCGATCCGCTCGTCATTGGCGTACCACCAGCCGTCTTTTCCAAAGCTGATCTTGCGGACGGAGTCGATGGCCCAAAATCCAGCTTTTGGCATACGCCCTCACCACTTGCGCCTCAGCCGTCGGCCCTGGCGCGGCGCTCGTCCGCGGTATCAAGGATGATCGTGACCGGCCCGTCGTTGACCAGTTCGACCGCCATAGTGGCCTGAAAACGGCCGGTGGCAACCCGGATGTTCCGACTCCGGGCGCGCTCGACAAAATACTCGTACAGCGGCAGCGCGGTCTCGACGCCGGCGGCGGCAATGAACGACGGCCGCCGGCCCTTGCGACAGTCACCGTACAGGGTGAACTGCGACACGACCAGCAGCTCGCCGTCCACGTCGCGCAGGGAATGGTTGAATTTGCCGTCCTGGTCCGAAAAAATCCGCAGCCCGATGATTTTCTGGCTGAGATAGTCGGCCTCGGCCCGGGTGTCATCGGTGCGGATGCCCAGCAGGACGGCCAGGCCGTGACCGATCCGGCCGATGCACTCCCCGTCTACCGAAACCCGGGCGTGGCTCACCCGTTGAATGACCGCTCGCATTGGTCCCACTGTTAGCCGACTCCCGGCCACGTGACAAGCGCGTCCGCCTGGCGTCGGCCTGGGCTGTCGGCTATGATCCCGGCATGTACCCGGTTCTCCTGAGTCTCGGCCCGGTGACCGTCTACAGCTACGGGGTGATGATGGCGCTCGGCTTTGTGGCGGCCGGCTGGGTGATCAGAAAAGAGCTGCTCGACCAGGGTCGCAACCCCGAGCTGGCCTCGAGTTTGGTGCTGTGGGCGGCCGTGGGCGGTCTGATCGGCGCACGGCTGCTGTTCATTGTCGATGCCTGGTCGGTATTTGTGGCCGATCCGTGGGCGCTGCTGCTGACCGGCGCCGGATTCATCTGGTACGGCGGTCTGCTGGGCGGGGTCGCCGGGGTGAGCCTGTGTATCCGGCGCTATCGGCTGCCCTGGCTGCGGACGATGGACATGGTCGCGCCGGCCATTGCGCTGGGCCACGGGATCGGCCGGATTGGCTGCCATCTGGCCGGCGATGGCGACTGGGGACCGCCGACCGGTTTGCCCTGGGGCGTGGTGTACAGCGAGGCGGTTGTCGGCTGGCCCCATCCGCCGGGCGTGGCCGTCCACCCCACCCCGCTGTATGAGTGCGCCGCGTATGTCCTGATCTTTATTTTTTTGCGGCAGCGCCGCACCGCGCCTCATCGGCCCGGCGCCCTGTTCTGGGGTTATCTGGTCCTGGCCGGGCTGGCGCGTTTCGGGCTGGAGTTTGTTCGCGTCAATCCCGAACTCGCGTTCGGACTGTCCATGGCCCAGGTATTGAGTATCCCGCTGGTCGCCCTGGGCGCCGCGCTGCTGCTCAGACCCATCGGGCTGCAACAGGAGCACGCCGGATGAGAAAGTGGCTGGCCCTCGGTTTGGTCGTGCTGGGGTGTGGCTTTGTGCTGCTGACCCTGATTCCCTCCGGGCCGAGCCTGCCCAGGGCGGCTGCGGATTTCGTGTTGCCCGACATGCAGGGTCAGGTCGTGCGTTTGTCGCAGCTCAAGGGCAAGGTCGTGTTTCTCAACGTGTGGACGACCTGGTGTCCGCCGTGCCGTAAGGAAATGCCGACCATGCAGGCGTTGTACCGTCAACTCCAGGACCAGGACTTCATGATGCTGGCCGTCAGCCAGGACGTGGACGGTCGGAAGACCGTGGTGTCGTACCTGGAGGAGGGCGGCTATACCTTTCCGGTCCTGTTGGACGTGCGGGGAGAAGTCGGCAGAAAATACGGGGTGACCGGCTACCCGGAGACCTTTCTGATTGATCGCCAGGGCATGATCGTGCATCACCACATCGGCTATAACAACTGGGCCAGTCCCGAGTCGCTGGCCGCCGTCCGGGGGCTGATTGAGCGCGGGGTATGGACCCCGCCGGCGGGCGGCGACGTGCCCGGCGAACAGATGCCGCTACGGCCCTAGCCGCACGGAAAATCCCCCTCACCCCAGCCCTCTCCCTCCAGGGGAGAGGGAGCAGGAAATTCCCTCCCCCCGGTGAGGGGGAGGGCCAGGGAGGGGGGCGATGTGAACCCGAGACACTCCCCGGACCCTATACCGGTCGCCCGGCGGGTATGCTATAGTGCCGAGTCTCAGTCTGTGACAGGCCCAGGAGTGGGAGGGCTGGACTGAGGAAGGGGCAACCATGATGCATGATCGGCGCAAAAGAATCGCTATCAGCCTGTTCGTCTCACTGCTCGGTGTGGGAGCGGTGCTGCTCGGCAGCCACGGGCTCGACCGTGTCGCTGCGGTCGGACGCGAGGACTACGAGGGCCTGGAGTCGTTTTCCAATGTGCTGGCCATCGTGCAGAGAAACTATGTCCAAGAGGTGAAAACCAACCAGCTGGTCGAGGGGGCGATCAACGGCATGCTGAGCGCCCTCGATCCCCACAGCGCCTATCTGACCCCCGATTCGTACCGCGAGCTGCAAGTCGATACCGGCGGCAGTTTTGGCGGACTGGGCATCGAGATTACGCTGCGCGACGGAATCCTGACCGTGGTCTCGCCGATTGAGGACACGCCGGCCTACCGGGCCGGGGTCAAGGCCGGCGACCAGATCATCAAGATTGACGGCGAACTGACCAAGGCCATGACTCTGCTCGAGGCGGTCAAGCGGATGCGCGGCCCGCAGGGCAGTCAGGTGACGATTTCCGTGCGGCGCGAAGGGGTGCCCCAGTTCATTGATATTTCGCTGACCCGCGAGGTGATCAAGATCAAGAGCGTCAAATCGAAACTCCTGGAGCCGGGCTACGGCTATATCCGTCTGGTCCAGTTTCAGGACCGCACCACGGACGATCTCGAAGACGCCCTTGAGCGTTTCAGCCAGGACCAGCAGGAACTCAAGGGAGTGGTGCTCGACCTGCGCAGCAATCCCGGCGGGCTGCTGAGTCAGGCGGTCAAGGTGGCCGATGTGTTTCTCGACAGCGGGATGATCGTGTATACCAAAGGCCGGCTCGACAACCAGCAGCAGAAGTACCTCGCCCATCCCGGCGGCTATACCGACCTGCCCCTGATCGTGCTGGTCAATCAGGGCAGCGCGAGCGCATCCGAGATTGTGGCCGGTGCGGTCCAGGACCACGGGCGGGCGGTAGTCCTGGGCACCAAGACTTTTGGCAAGGGCTCGGTCCAGACCATCCTGCCCCTGGAAGACGGCGCCGCCCTGCGCCTCACCACGGCCATGTACTACACGCCCAACGGCCGCTCGATCCAGGTCACCGGAGTAGAGCCCGACTACATTGTCGAGAATGTCCTGCCCGACCGACTCGCCGCCGCCCGTCAGAGCGGTATCCGAGAGGAAAATCTGCGCGGCCATTTTGACAATGCGACGGACCAGGACACGGCGCCCGTCCAGATTCGGGAGACGCTGCCGGATGCTCCCCCGCCCTCGACGACCGACGCCTCAGCGGCTCAGGAGGCGGCCGAGGACGCGATCCAGGAGGGTGAGTTGGGCAAAGACCCTCAGCTTGATAAAGCTCTCGAACTTCTCAAGTCTCGGCAGACGACACCCCAGACCAGCGTTGCCGCAGTCCAGCCCTGACGCCGCCGCGCCGCCCTTTCATTGAATCACGCCGGCCAGACAAATCCCCCTCAGTCCTCCTTTGGCAAAGGGGGAGGCGCGGAAGGATTGTAGGAACGGGTTTGAAACCATCTGTTCCAACTAAATAGGCGAAGGTCCGGTGTGGCCTTGGCGTGGTCCTCGGGGCGGCGTACAAGGACACGACTACGCTGTCAGGA
>WTHE01000674.1 GCA_011523315.1 Candidatus Binatota bacterium | reverse complement strand
TTGCCCAGTATGTCACCACCCACAAGCAGGAGCTGGCTTTTATTGCGGCCCTCAAGCGAACCGATCCCCACACCGGCCGAAGCTGGCCGCAGACCGACCTGGTGGCCCTGGCCCGGGCGTGTGATGAGGCCGAGGTCGGCGCGGTTGGCGTGTACACCGAGCCGAGCCTGTTCGGCACCTCGCTCGACGACCTGCGGGCGGTCTCGGAGGCGGTCAGCGCACCCATGTTGCGGCTCGACCTGATCATCCATCCGCGTCAGATTCTTCACGCCCGGCTGTGCGGCGCGGACGCGCTGGTGCTGTGGGCCGGCGGGCTTGAGGCCGAGACCTTGAGCCAACTGGTCAGCGTCGCCAGCGCCAGCCATATGACGCCGGTGGTCGCGGTCCAGACCCCGGCCGAGGTTGACTTGGCGCTGAGCGCGGGCGCGTTCGTGTTGGGCATCAGCTCGCCGTCGGGCGGGATCGAGCCGAAACGGATTGAGCGGCTGGCCGCCATGGTCCCGCCCCACAAGACCGTCATCGTCCTGGACGAGCTGGCGGCCGCCGACGAGTGCGCGGCCCTGCACGGCACAGTGGACGCCGTGCTGGTGGGCAATCTGCTGCTCGACGCGCCCGACGCCGGGGCGCTGCTGGCCAGCCTTGCTGAACACTGACAAAGGAGGAAGCGCCATGAAATTTGGTCTGATGTACGAAATCCAGATTCCGGAACCCCACTATCCGGGCATCGAACAGGACACCTATAAGCAGGTCATCGCCCAGGTGATGCTGGCCGAGGAAATGGGCTTTGAGCATTTCTGGACGGTTGAGCACCACTTTCTGACCGAGTTTTCCTACTGCCCGGCCCCGGAGGTATTGTACGGGGCGATCTCTCAGCGGACGAGCACGATTCGGATCGGCCACGCGGTGGCGCTCCTGCCGCCCCAGTACAACCATCCGATTCGGGTCGCCGAGCGGGCTGCGGTGCTCGACATTCTGAGCGACGGGCGGATGGATCTCGGCACCGGACGGTCCACCACCCTGATTGAGATGGGCGGCTTCGAGATCAACCCGGAAGAGACCAAGGCCATGTGGGAAGAAGCCATCGGCATGATTCCCCGCATGTGGACCGAGGAGACGTTTTCGCACGAGGGCCACTATTTCAAGGTTCCGCCGCGTTCGGTCATTCCCAAGCCGGTCCAGAAGCCCCACCCCCCGCTGTGGGTTGCCTGTGCCCAGCCGGACAGTTTTGCCAACGCCGGCCGCAAGGGGATTGGCGCGCTGTGTTTTCATATCGGCGACCCTGAGGAGTTGCACCGGCGGGTGGAAATCTATCGGCAGGGCATCCAAGAGGCCGAGCCGGTCGGGGCCTTCGTCAACGACAATGTTGCCGCACTGGGGATCGTGCACTGCGCCGAGACCGACAAACAGGCCCGCGAAGTCGGTGGCCCGGCCGGTCAGTGGTTTTTGAACAAGTCGGTCCAGCTGTACCGGCCGTGGCAGGAGCAGGGGGTGAAGGTGCCCGACTCGTATAAATTTGCGGTCGGCGCGGTGCAGGGCGAGCGGACGGGCAAGACGCTCGACGACTTTATTGAGGGCGGGACCTTTTGTATGGGCGACCCCGACACCTGTATTCGCATTCTGAAAAAATACGAACAGACGGGTATCGATCAGGTGTTGTGCTTCATGCAGTTCGGCGGCATCCCGCACCAGAACATCATGGACTCGCTCCGCCTGTTCGGCAAATACGTGATCCCCTACTTCCGGCCCTAGCCCGCTCTGTTTGGGTGGGTTTCCGCTCCGCGTCCCTAGTCCTCGACGGGCAGAGGAGCGGATCGCCCGACTCGGCCCTTCTGCCTTCGGCCCTGTGTGGGAGGGAAACGCTAGGATCGCATGGCCGCGCAGCAAAATCAGGTGGGATGGTGATTAAAAAAATGCCGGAACACTCGTGCGAGCTATGGCTCAACTCGGACCGCCTAACTCTATAAGCTCGTGAAAGAATAGTTGTCCCTCGGTGAGATTGAGCGGATTTCTGGCTAGAGGGGATCAGCGTGTATACATCATTCAGCGTCAAGAACTTTCGCTGCATCGCAGACATGACCATTGAAAAAATGGCTCGGGTCAATCTCGTGTCGGGCCAGAATGATGTGGGTAAGACGGCGTTATTAGAAGCGTTATGGCTGCACTCTGGCCCAAATATTCCAGAGCTTGGCTACCGCCTTGCTCGATTTCGGGGCATCACTGATCCAGACCCCAAACGCTTGTTGGCCGATCTTTTCTACAATTTTGATTCCAGCCAAACGATAACCCTTTCGGCAGGAGGCGACTGGAACAGGAAGCGCCGTACCCTCAAGATTACGTCCCAGCCCCTAGACCGCGTTGCGATGCCAGCTCAACCCGCAAAGGGGTCTTCTCTACCTCCACGAGGCTCCCAAGAGCCCGATGTTGCAGCTATTTCGAGTTCCAGAATTGTCTTTGACTACACCGACGAAGCAAAGAAGTCCTATCGGTCTTCGGGTTACTGGGCGCGGTCAGAAATTCCGCCAGTCGCAATGGGCCCAAACTGGCCGCTGGCAGGTGAGGGTATTGGTTTCGTCTCACAAGCGGCCAAAATGCCGCCTCATCCTACTTCTGTGTTCATGAGCGCTCGAAATCAGACCAACCCAGGAGAAGATGTGAAACGCTTTGGAGAAGTGGAGTTGGAGGGACATATCGATAGCATTACGGACTGCCTGAGGACGATTGATGAGAGAATCAAAGAATTGAAAAGTCTGTCTATTCAAGCTCCTATGATCTACGCCGATATGGGGCTGAATCGTCTCGTTCCCATGGGTTTTTTAGGCGACGGTATCTGTCGTCACCTGTCGATGACCCTAGCCTTCTATGAGTCTCGCAATGGCATGATTCTCATTGATGAATTGGAAAACGGCTTGCACCATAGCGTTCTGAAAGGTGTCTGGCAGAATATTGACTATCTCTCACAAAAGTTCAACGTGCAGGTCTTCGCAACCACCCATAGCCGCGAATGTCTGGTCGCAGCGCGTGACGCCTTCGCGACCGATGAGATAGCCAGAGACGCGGCCCTCTACCACCGTTTAGAGCGGCAAGATGATCGGATTATAGCCACGACGTACCCGTTTGACGATTTCGATTTCACACTTGACTATGGGGCGGAGATTCGCTGATGCACGAAGAGGGGTTCCTGCTCAACGAGGTGAGGCGTGATGCTGTATTGCTGGTAGAAGGTATTGATGACGCTCGATTCTTCGAGGCTTTCTTGAGATGGTTGGGGAAAACTGATGATGTCCAAATCGCTCAGGTAAGAGGAAAGCCCAATTTTGGTCCCTTCCTGAAAGGAACCCTGAAGCTCGCCCGAGATTTCTCCCGACTGCGCAGGCTCGGCCTCATACGGGACGCTGACGAAAGCGCCTCGTCAGCGTTTGAGAGTTTATGTAGCGCGCTTGCCAGCGCTCAACTTCCAAAGCCGGACCAGGCTTGGGAGATCAAGCAGGAGGAGGAGTTACACGTCTCAGTTGCCATCCTGCCCGACATGGACTCTCGCTGGAATCTGGAAGAATTATGCCTCCGTTCGCTCGAAAAGGATGAGCTATCTTGTATCGATGAGTATGTCGATTGCGTTACCCGTATGGGTCCCTCAATTGCTGACCACCGATTGTCGAAAGCGAAATTGTACACATACTTGGCGGCCGGGCCTATTCCGAAGAAAGGCGACGAGCAGGATGGAGAATTTCTGGAGAGAGAAAATCCTGGGCTTCGCGTTGGTGAAGCTGCTGATGCGGGCGTATGGGACTGGGATTCTCCTGCCTTTACGCGGATCAGGGAATGGCTCTGCAAATTGGCGGGTGAAGGTTGCTGAGATGGTTGGCCGGACGCGATTTTCCAGAGTGAATTCCACACTGGTGTAGCGTCTGAGGAAACGCTCTCGGGCATCTCCTCAGCCGAGTGCGTCGATTCCCTCCGGCAGTGTGACCATCACCTCACCACTACGAAAAATACTCTATTCGTCGTACTTGCGCAGCTCCAGGCGCGCGATCTGGTTGCGGTGAACCTCGTCCGGACCGTCGGCAAAGCGCAGGGTCCGCGCCTGGGCATAGGCTTTGGCCAGGCCGAACTCTTCGTCCACCGCTCCCCCGCCGTGAGCCTGCATGGCCCAGTCAATCACTTTGAGGGCCATATTGGGTGCGGCGACCTTGATCATCGCAATTTCGGCCCGGGCGGCCTTATTGCCGACCGTGTCCATCATGTGGGCGGCCTTGAGCGTCAGCAGCCGGGCCTGTTCGATAGAGATGCGGGCCTCGGCGATCCGCTCCTGGGTCACCGTCCGTTCCGAAACCGGCTTGCCGAAGGCGACCCGCGACTTGGCCCGTTTGCACATTTTTTCCAGGGCGCGTTCGGCCTGCCCAATGA
>WTHE01000085.1 GCA_011523315.1 Candidatus Binatota bacterium | reverse complement strand
TGGCACTCAGTCCTGTCGCCAGCAGTTCAGCCGGTGTGGTCGTCTCGGTAATGGCAAGTTTCTCCCACTGCTCGCTTTCAACGATGTAACGGGCGGCCATAAGGCCAACACCTTCTTTGACCCGCGCGACTTGACTTTCTGCCGCGACTGGCCGGAGGAGGGCGAGCGCCTGCTTGGCTTTGACGTAGTCGGCTTGCTGAAGCGCACCGTATTGGCCCCAGTCCAACGCATGCCAGACAGACGAGTCACTGAAATATCGCTTGGTGTCGCTAAAATCGGCTCGCTTGTGCCACAGCCGTATGGCCGCTTGATAAGATGCGTCATTGGACGCCACGACTTTATCCCACATGCCGTGCTGGATAAAAATGTGCGAGGGCATATGAAGCGCGTGCGACGCGTCAGGGGCAATCTCGGCATAGCGTTCCGCCGCCGTCAAAGCCAACGGCGCGTGGACCGGGTCATCGAAGGCGTGGATGATGTAGTGGGCGGCGCCGGGATGGTCGGGATGATTGCGGAAGATGGCCTGGGCAAGCGCGCCTGCCTGCATCCGGACCCGGTAGGTTGACTCCGCGCCCCACGATTCGCCGATATGGCGGACTGTCCCAAGCAGAGCGACGGCGTAAAAAGCCTGGAGTTCTTCGTCGTCTGGATACTGGGCGGCCAGGCGGCCCATCGCCCGGCTGTAGGCGAATGAACGCTCTGAGGCGCTTCCCGCACCGTAGAGAATCTCAACAGCCTCAAGCAAGCCCGCCTCGCGGGCGGTTGGCGCCTTTGCCACACGTTCGGCAGGACGAGGACCAAGACGGGCGAGCACCCGGCGGGGGGATGCAAGGTCGCGCTCTGGCTGAAGGGGGTGATTATGACTCAGCGCCTCTCCCCAGTACGCCAGCGCAAAATCCGGCGCGATTTTTGAGGCAGCCTGAAAGGCTTCGGCCGCCTCCTCAAACCCAAAGCTGTGCAGATACTTCACTCCGCGAAGAAAATCCTCTTGGGCGGCTGCCGGGCCAGAATTGGGAAAAGTAATGCTGCCGAGTCTCAAGGGCTCGGCTTCTGACAGACCGAGGAAAGACAGTGTGAATACCACGTGGACCAATACGCTGCTCAGCGCCCTGTGTTGCATTGACGGTCGCTCCTCAACAACAAGATCTTCTCAGCCGGACCCTCTCTGGCAGGCTGGTCTCGGACAATGGCAGCTGTGTCAAACGTCTGAAGTCTTTGTCAATGCCGCGTGGTGTTACAGCCCGTACACCTGAGCGACGTTCTGGCCCAGGATTTTCTGCCGGGTGGCTTTCGACATGGGCGTCACCAACTCGCTCAACTCCTGCATATAGTTGTCGGGATGATCCGGGTGGGGGAAATCCGAGGCCCAGAAGAACTTGTCCGCACCCACGAACTCGACCACATTGCCGAACGCTTTTTCGTCCGGGTCGCCGGAAATCCAGCACTGGCGCTGAAAGTAGTAGCTGGGCTTTTCTTTGAGTGGAACGCTCTCGCCGAGCGGGCTGTCATACACCGCGTCCATGCGGTTCAGCAGATAGCCGGCCCAGCCGGCGCCCGACTCCAGGACCACGACTTTGACCCTGGGAAAGCGGTCGAACAGGCCGTACTGGAAGAGGGCGGTGAAGGCTTGCAGCGGCCCCTGACCGCCGTGCACATTAAAATGCCACACGGCCCATTTCTGCATGTCCTTGAAACGCTGGTGGACCCGCTTGGACGGCGGCTCGCCGGCCGGATGAATGCCGACCGGTACGTCCAACTCCTGGGCCTTGGCCCAGAACGGATCGTAGTCGGGGTGGGCGTGGGACTTGTTGATCGGGGTGAAGGGCGCGAAAAACGCGCCTTTGACGCCGGCTTTGACCGCCCGCTCAAGCTCGGCGGTCGCCTGGTGCGGATCGCCCATCGAAATGTGCGCAACCGGAACCAGCCGGCCCCTGGTGCCGGAGCAGAAGTCGGTAATCCAGCGGTTGTAGGCGACGGTCAGGGCGTGCTGGTAGGCCAGGTCGCCGACCTCCTCGGTTTCCCAGATGAGTCCGATACTGGGGTACAGAATCGCCTTGTCCAAGCCCTCCCGGTCCAGCCGTTGGACGCGCTGGCCGGCGTCCATTGAGCCGAACGGCGCCTCGCCCACATAGCTGAGGGTTGGGTCGGGTGTGGCGGACAGCTTTTTGCCCATCGCGCCAAACGCCGACAGGCTGCCGGCCGGCATGTATTTGAACGGTCGGCCGTCGATTTCCAGGTATTCCAGGCCCTTGTCGTTGACCCGCAGGCGGATCGCCCGGTCCCGGTAGGCCGGGTCGATATACGTCTGCCAGATGTCGGGCGGCTCAAGGATGTGGCCGTCGGCGTCTATGGCGCCGGAGTAGGGGAATTGGTGTGGCATGCGCGGTCCTCCTCTTCACTGGACTGGGACGGAGCCGATGATCGTCCGATGGCGTCTATTGCGACTGAAAGACAAAAATCCGGCCGCTGGACACATTGTTGCCAATCGTCTGGCCCGAGGCGCCAATGGCAAACTCCGGAATGCCGTCGCCGTGCAAGTCGCCCGGAGACGCCAGCGTGTAACCAAACTTTGAGCCCTGGTGCGGGTTGGGGTTGTCAAAGGTAATCAGATGTCGGCCGTCCCAGCCGTTGAACACAAACACCGAGCCCTGGATCTTGAACTCATCCACGGTCTGGTGCGGCGCGCTGACCAGGATTTCCGAGGCGCCGTCCTCATTGATATCCGATGTCCAGGCCACCCGATAGCCAAAGCCGGCATAGGCGTTATCCAGGCCCGGGTCGTGCAGCGACAGGAGCAGGGCGCCGTCGGTGCCGCTGAACACGTAGGCCTCGCCCTGGGCGCGGTTTGCCTGCACGTCTTTATACGGAGCGCCGACCAGGGTATCGGCGGTGCCGTCTTTGTTGATATCTCCGCCCGAGGCGATGTGCCAGCCAAAGACCGAGCCGGCCTGGGGCTCGGGTGCCTCAATGGTGTACAGCAGGCTCAGGTCGTGGCCGCTGATGGCATACACCCGCCCCAGTATCCTGTGCGTATCAACGTTGGTATACGGCGCGCCGACCAGCATATCGGGCGTGCCGTCACCGTTCAGATCGCCCGCCCCGGCAACAGACCAGCCAAAGGTGTCCTGACCGGGCGGGGCCGGCGGGGCCAGGATGTGCAGCAGGCTGCCGTCCTGGCCGTTGAAGACATACGCCCGGCCCGAGCCGTTCTGGGCTGGCGCGCCGATGAGGAGTTCGGGGATGGCGTCGCCGGTGAGGTCGCCCAGCGCTGCGGTTGAAAAACCGAAGGCGGCTCCGGCGTCCTGATCGGGGGCTTGCACGCTATACAGGAACTGACCGTCCTTGGCGCTGAACACAAACGCCTGACCGCTGCCGACTTTTTTGAGTCCCGGGCCTTCGGTCATGCCGGCCTGTTCGCCCATGGTGATCGACAGGGCACTGCCCGCCTCGCCCTGGCCAATGGCGCCGACCACCAGATCGGCGAGCCCGTCGGCATCAATGTCCCCGATGCGGGCCACGGCAAAGCCGAAAGCCGAGTCTGCTTGGGGAGACGGGTTATCGATCATATACAGCGGCCACCCGTTGCTTCCGTCATACACAAAGACCCGTCCCTGCCTGTCGTTGTCGTCCCAGCGGTGTTGATAGGCGCCGACCACATAGTCCGGCATCCCGTCGGCGTTGACGTCATCAATAATATCGAAGGCAGAGGCAAAACCGGTCAGGGGCAACTTGTTGGGATGGTCGATGTTCATGACACGCGGGTTCGCCTGAGCGGGCGCGTGGCAGAAAAGCAGAACGGCCAAGACCAGATGCGGCAAAACCAGATGCGGCAAAACCAGATATGAAAAGACACGGGTGAACAATGACACGGCAGACGCTCCTTGTACTGAATGGGGGGATAAGAGGCGAGGCATATCAGGACAGCCGCCCGACGGCAAGATGCGGTCCGCCCGTCGGAGTCAGACGGGCTCCACGGCGCTGGGCTGGACAGGGAGCGCCGGACTTCCCCGCATCCCCTCCGGTCTGTATAGTGGCTGGCTCGTGGAGATCGACACAAACCGCGTTTTCAAGGCTGGCAGGAGGAAGACAGCATGGCGGAATATATCGACATTGAACAGGCAAAAACCGCAACCGGACTGCGTCTGGTTGTGCCTCCGGGCCGTCCCAACCCGTGGGCCGAGGGCCTCAAGGGCATGTGTTACGTGAAACAGATTCCCTATCGGCGGGTGGCCAAAGGCCAGGGCCACGACCCGGCCCTGCAAGACTGGACCAGCCAGGCCAGCGCGCCGGTCGCGGTCTGGAACGATGAACGTCCCCGCAGCAGCTGGAACGAGCAGCTGTATCTGGTCGAACGTCTGGCTCCCAACCCGCCGCTCATTCCCGACGCTGCCGAGGACCGCATTGTGATGTTCGGGCTGTGCAACGA
>WTHE01000138.1 GCA_011523315.1 Candidatus Binatota bacterium | reverse complement strand
CAATAATACGGACCAGCTTGAGGGGCGGGCGGGCCAGGGCCGCCAGCGAGCGGGTGATCGTCGAACTGCTGGTTTCAAACCACGACGCCAGCAAGCGTTCGATGTCTTTGCGGCGCATGCTCTTTTTCGGCCCGCCCTCGGCTCGCATGAGCCACAGAATAGCGACCTGCTTGCGCGACAGCTGGCCGCAGCGCAGCCTGTCCTCGAACGCTATACCGATCCGATAGTGGATGGGCAAAAAAAGGTTCATTAAGTCGGTTGCCAGCTCGTCCTGCGTTGCGCGTTCTTTTGCCGCCATCACCCCACTTCTTTCTTGAAGGCTCTCTCCCAGCCTTCTGTTGGCTCGGCCTGTCTTCTCGTGTGTATTCTTGCCAGCATATCTGAAGCGCGCCCGTCTGTTGACAGGTGGTTCGATCTTTCCTAAACTTGCACTCTGCAAGCTTTCATGTTGCAATATTCTGGAGACAGGCCGCTATGACGTAAGGAGGTCCGAGCCATGACGAATCGTGAGACGGTCTATGCTGTCCTTGTGGCTCTCGGGGTTATCGTCCCCATGTATTACAACGTCCAGTATATCAGCGGAGGGGGGAATCTCTTGATCGATTTTTTTACCCTGCCGTTAGAGAATGCGGTGACCGCATCGGTGCTGTTCGATCTGTTGATCGCCTTTGCCGCCTACAATGTCGTGTTGTTTTCCCAAGGGCCGACGCTTGGCAGGCGCAACTTCATCATTTGCATTGGAGTCTCGTGGTTCGTATCGTTTGCCGCTGGTCTGCCGCTGTTCCTGCTGCTCCGCGAGCGGCAGCAGCGGCTGGGATAAGTGTCCGAAAAGCTAAGGAGGATGTGAGTGATGGAGTTCAACCCGCTCTCCCCGGAAGTCGCCGCCAACCCGTATCCGTCTTACGCAGAGCTGAGGAACAAGGCGCCGGTCATGTGGCTCGAGCCGTTTCAGTGCTGGGCGCTGAGCCGCTACGCCGATGTGGACTTTGCCCTGCGCAATCCGGCCATATTTTCCTCGTCGGTGTTTACGGCCGAGGCGCTGGGCGACCTCAATCCGGTGCCGGAGGTGCCGTGGATTCTCGATATGAACCCGCCGGAGCATACCCGCCTGCGAAAGCTGGCCAACAAAGGCTTTACCCCGCGTCTGATCCGGGCGCTTGAGCCGCGCGTGCAGGCCATCACCCGAGAGCTGATTGCAGCCCTGCGCGGCCAGCCGGCGGGCGACCTGGTTTCAATCCTGTCCGGGCCGCTGCCCACGGTCGTGATCGCCGAGATGCTCGGCGTTGAGCCCGAGCGGCGGGACGATTTCAAGATCTGGTCTGATGATGTGGTCAGAGCGACCGGCCGGCCGACCGACGAGGCCGAGCGGGCTGAGATCCGCAAGAGCCAGGCTGCGCTGCGCGCCTATTTTGAGGGGATGATTGAACGTCGCCGAACCGAGCCCGCAGACGATGTGCTGGGCGCCCTGGTGAAAGCCGAGGAGGAGCGCGATGTGCTGTCGTCACAGGAAATTCTGGCTCTGGCCGTTCTGCTGCTGCTGGCCGGCAACGAGACGACGACGAATCTGATCGGCAATGCGGTGCTCAGCCTGCTCGCCCATCCGGAGGAATTGGCCAAGGTGCGGGCTGACCGCTCCCTGGTGCCGGCGCTGGTCGAAGAGGTCTTGCGCTATGAGTCGCCGGTCCAGGTGATTTTTCGGCGGACCGTGCAGGAGGTAGAGCTGGAGGGCGGCAGGGTTCCGGCCGGCCAGAACGTGTTCCTGCTGCTGGGCTCGGCCAACCGTGACGAGCGAAAATTCCCCGACCCGGACCGCTTTGACATTGCGCGCAACCCACAGGACCATGTGGCCTTCGGGTATGGCATTCACTACTGTCTGGGAGCGCCGCTGGCCCGTCTCGAAGGACGGACCGCCTTGGATGCCCTGCTGTTCGACTGTCCGCCTTTCAGGAGTGCGACGGACCGCATCGACCAGATCGCGTCACTCATTGTCCGGGGGCCGCAGACTCTGCCGCTCCAGTTCTCGTAGTGCCGGGGCTCTGGGCGCCGCCGCAGGTTCGCTGCTCCGAGGCCGGGGGGTCGGCTTGACTGGCCGACAAAATTCCTCGAAAAACACTCCACAGGACCACACACGGGGGACGGCTACGGCAAACCGCCGCCCCGGCGGCGAACAGGAGAGGCATATGAGCACCAAACAGCCGTTTACGATCCATATTAAGGACGAGGTCTTGGACGATCTGCGTGAGCGCCTGCTGCGCACCCGCTGGGCCGAGGATTTTGCCAACGACGGGTGGGCCTACGGCACCAACGGTGCCTACCTCAGGGAGCTGGTGGAGTACTGGGTCCGGCACTATGACTGGCGCACGCACGAAGCCGCGATAAACGCCTTCTCGCACTACCGGACGACGATTGAGGGCATTCCGGTCCACTTCATCCACGAGCCCGGCACGGGTCCACAGCCGATGCCGATCATCCTCAACCACGGCTGGCCGTGGACCTTCTGGGATCTCAACAAGGTCATTCGTCCGCTGACCGACCCGGCCGCGTTCGGCGCCGACCCGGCCGACTCTTTTGACGTGGTCGTGCCGTCTCTGCCCGGCTACGGCTTTTCCTCACCGCTCGGCGTGCCCGGCATCAACTACTGGCGGACGGCCGACCTGTGGGTCAGTCTGATGCAGGACGTGTTGGGCTACGACCGCTTTGCGGCTCAGGGCGGCGACTGGGGAGCGGCGATTGCCGCCCAGCTCGGCCACAAATACGCCGACCGCGTGATCGGCGTGCATACCCATGTCATGATCGCCCTCAACGCCTTTTCCGCCCCCCTGACGGATATGCTCGACCCGGCCCTGTACGGTCCCGGCGAAGAGGGCTGGTATGAGCGCAGCATGCACTTTCTGACCGCCGAGACCGGCTATGTGGCGCTGCAAACGACCAAGCCCCAGACCCTGGCCTATGGGCTGAACGACTCGCCGGTCGGGCTGTGCGCCTGGATTCTGGAGAAACGCCGCACCTGGAGCGACTGTGACGGCGAGGTGGAAAAGCGCTTCACCAAAGACGAGCTGCTGACGACCATGACCCTGTACTGGGTGACCCAGAGTTTTGGCGCCTCGGCCCGCTATTATTACGAGGCCGCCCACAACCTGTGGCAGCCGTCGCACGCTCAGCGGCCGGTGGTCGGCGCGCCGACCGGCGTGGCGGTGTTTCCCAAAGATGTCGTGCTGCTGCCCCGCAAGTGGGCCGAGCAGTACTATAACCTCCAGCGCTGGACGGTCATGCCGGCCGGGGGACATTTTGCGTCCATGGAAGAGCCCGAGCGTCTGGTCGAGGAAATTCGGGCATTTTTTCGCCCCCTGCGGGGCTGAGTCAGATATCCAAGAAGGAGAAACCGTATGGCAGGACTGTTGGACGGCAAGGTAGCCTTGATTACCGGCGGCAGCACCGGGATTGGCCGGGCGACCGCCCAGATTTTCGCCCGTGAAGGGGCACAGGTCGGGGTGGCCGATGTGAATGCAGAGGGAGCTGAGGAAACCGTGCGGCTGATCCAGGCTGCGGGCGGTGCGGGGCTCTTTATCCGCGCCGACGTGTCCCAGGCCGCAGATACCGAGGCCATGGTCAGGACCGTGGTCGAGACCTATGGCCGGCTGGACTGCGCCTTTAACAACGCTGGGATCGAGGGCGAGATGCAGTCCACCCAGGACTATAGCGAGGCGGCCTGGGAGCGGGTCATGGCCATCAATCTCAAGGGCGTGTGGTTGAGCATGAAGGCCGAAATCCAGCACATGCTGGGCCACGGCGGTGGGGCGATTGTGAATACCGCGTCTGCCGCCGGCCTGGTCGCCGTGCCGTCCCTGTCGGCCTATGTGGCGGCCAAACACGGCGTGGTCGGACTGACCAAGACCGCAGCCCTGGAGTACGCCAAGGCCGGGATCCGGGTCAATGCGGTGTGTCCGGGCGGCGTAGACACGCCGATGGTCCAACGGGTTTTTGGCAGCAATCAAGAGCTGGCCGAGGCGGCGATAGCGTCCGAGCCGGTCGGGCGTCTGGCCCAGCCGGCCGAGATTGGCGAGGCCGTGGCCTGGCTGTGTTCGGACGCCGCCTCGTTTGTGACCGGCCATCCCATGGCGGTCGATGGCGGGATGGTCGCCCAGTAGCGACCCCTCGCTTGCAATCCTGTACCCATGCAATACGATGGCCCGCATCTGTACCAAGGAGGGAACCCATGAGCGGTTATACGATTATCGACGTTGATACCCATGTGACGGAAACGCCCGACCTGTGGACGAGCCGAGCCCCGGCTTCGATCCGCGACCTCGTCCCGCGCATTGAGACCAATAAAGACGGTGGGCTGTCGTGGATTGTGGGCGGCACGCCGATGCTGGCCAGCCCGGGCCTGACGGCCACCGCCGGGGTGGGCAATTTCAAGAACCCGCCCAA
>WTHE01000313.1 GCA_011523315.1 Candidatus Binatota bacterium | reverse complement strand
GGTAATAGGTGCTCGTTTCACGGATACCGGTATACATCAGGTAACCGACCGCCGCTATCATGAGGGCGACACCGACGAGAAATTTTCCTTGGGTCGTCATCGGTCTACAGCTAGCGTATTTCCTGTTTGCACGCAAGCAAGCCGGCGCTCGGTAGCGTATCACTTTGAAATGTAAGCTGTTGTTTCTATTGGCTGAAAATTTTCAAACTGACGCACTACCTGCCGCTCGAATTGATTGACTTTCCGATCTCCATTTTATATGTGGGGGGAGCCCCTGTACGTCTCCTGGGATTTCTATGTTTGAAGCGCTGAGCGAAAAACTGGACGCTGTCCTGCGCCGGGTGCGTGGGCCGGGAAAACTGACCGAAAAGAATATCGAGCAGGCGCTGCGTGAAGTGCGTCTGGCGCTGCTCGAGGCCGACGTGAACTTTCGGGTCGTCCGCGACTTTGTCGAGCGGGTCAAGACCAAGGTCCTGGGGCAGGAGGTCACGGCCGGTCTGTCGCCCGGCCAGCAGCTGGTCAAAGTCGTCAACGACGAGTTGATCGAGTTGCTGGGCGGACAGCACGCCGAACTGAACCTGTCGGCCGTCCCGCCGGTAGTGATTCTGCTCGTTGGGCTGAACGGCTCGGGCAAGACCACCACTGCCGGCAAGCTGGCCCGCTATCTCAAGGCCGAACAGGCCCGCCGGCCCTACCTGGTGCCGGCCGACACCTTTCGCCCGGCCGCCATCGATCAGCTCCGCATCATTGGCGAAGAGGTCGGGGTGCCGGTGTATCCGACGCCCAACGACGGGTCGGCCACCGATCCGGTCAGGATCGCGGCCGCCGGCGTTGACGCCGCCCGACGTGACGGGGCGGATGTGGTCATCATCGACACCGCCGGGCGCCAGCAGGTTGATACTGATCTGATGCAGCAGCTCGGTCGGCTCAAGGCCGCCGTCACCCCCCATCAAATCCTGCTCGTGGCCGATGCCATGACCGGCCAGGAGGCGGTCAACGTCGCTCAGGGCTTTCACACCGAGCTGGCGCTCGACGGCGTCATTCTGACCAAGGTCGAGGGCGACGCCCGCGGCGGAGCAGCCCTGTCGCTGCGCTCGGTGACCGGCAAGCCGATCCTCTTCATCGGCATCGGCGAAAAGCTCGACGCGCTGGAAGCCTTTTACCCGGACCGGGCTGCGTCGCGTATCCTGGGCATGGGTGACGTGCTGTCGCTGATCGAAAAGGCCGAAAAGGTCTACGATCAGGACCAGGCCGAGGTGCTCGAAAAAAAGCTTCGCAAAAACCAGTTCACCCTGGCCGACTTTGCCGAGCAGATGCGCATGCTCAAAAAAATGGGCTCGATCTCCGACCTCATGTCCCTGCTCCCGGGCGGCAAAAAGGCCATGCAGAATACCGACATGGACCAGGCCGAACAAGAGTTCCGGCGCGTCGAAGCCATTATCTCGTCCATGACCAAGCAGGAACGGCGGCGGCCCGAGGTGTTGAACGGCAGCCGGCGGCGGCGGATCGCCAACGGCAGCGGGACCCGGGTGGCCGAGGTGAACCGCTTCCTCAAGCAGTATGCCGAAGCCAAGAAGATGATGCGCAAACTGTCCCAGTTCGGCGGCATGGGCCAACTCGGCGATGTACCCGCCGGGGCCGATCTGGCCCAGCTCGGTCAACTGGGCCAGCTGCCAAAAAAGGCCGGCAAGTCGGCCAAAAACTCGGGCCGGCCGGGCAAGATGAGCAAACTGGCCAAAAAGGCCCACAAAGCGCGCAAGTCGCTTTCATTCTGGGGGTAAGAGGAAACAACCTATGGTCAAAATTCGGCTGGCCCGTCACGGGGCCAAAAAGCGTCCCTTTTATCGTATTGTTGCGGCTGACTCGCGTTCTCCGCGCGACGGCCGTTTTATCGAACAACTCGGGTTCTACGATCCGACCAAAGATCCGGCCGTGGTGCAGCTCAAGACAGACAAACTGAAAAAATGGCTCCAAAACGGCGCTCAACCGACCGACACTGTTGCGCGGCTGATCCACAAGGCCGAGCAGGAACCTGTCGCCTAGAGCGCACGGGGAACACCGTATGAAGGATCTCGTCTTATACCTGGCCAAGGCGCTGGTGAACCATCCCGACGAAGTCGAGGTGAACGAAATACCGGGCGAGACCGCCTCGATTCTTGAACTCCGTGTGGCAAAGGACGATCTGGGTCGGATCATTGGCAAACAGGGACGGACTGCCAAGTCGATCCGGACGCTGCTCAATGCCGCAGCCTCACGGACAAACCGCAAAGTTGTCCTTGAAATCGTCGAAGAAAAATGACACGCCGGGCGCTGACTGCCTTGTTCCGCTCGGTCGTCTGGTCAAGACTCACGGCGTAGGCGGAGAACTCCGTCTGCGGCCCTACGCGTTCCCCTGTCCGACCCTCACAACCGGTCTGGTGGTTCAGCTTCAGGATCGCGCCGGGCAGTTGGTTCCGGCGCGGATCACCCGGCTGCGCCCCCGCCCCCCGTTTCTGCTGGTCGCCTTCGAGGGCGTGGTCTCACGCGAGCAGGCCCGGGCTCTGTGCGACCGCACGGTTGCGGTTGGTGAGCACCAGCTCCCCCCGCTCCAGGATGGCGAGTTCTACTACTATCAGGTGGTCGGGCTCACCGTCCTGACTACCGCCGGACAAGAACTCGGCACGCTGCAGGAGGTCTTCTTCTCCGGCGGACACGATGTCTGGGTTGTACGCCAGGGTAGGAAAGAGTACATGATTCCCGTCACCCAGGAAGTCGTCCGCAGCATTGACATCCCCGGCCGACAAGCGGTGATTGAGCCGTTGGACGGACTGCTTGACTGAGAGCGCTATGCAGTTCCATGTACTGACCATCTTTCCAGAATTCTTTGCCTCGCCGCTGTCGGTGAGCCTGCTAAAAAAGGCTCAAGACCGGGGGCTGGTGGCTTGTCATGTCCATAATCTGCGCGACTACACAGCAGACAAGCACCGTTCCACCGACGATGCGCCGTATGGCGGCGGCCCTGGCATGGTCATGAAGCCCGAGCCGATCTTTGCCGCGCTCGAAGCCCTGGGGCGTCGGCTGGAGCGACCGAAACGTCTCCTGCTATCCCCCCAGGGCACGCCACTGACCCAGCAAAAGGTCGGCCAGCTGGCCGCCGAACAGACTCTGGTCCTGGTGTGCGGACGCTATGAAGGGATCGATGAGCGAGTCCGAACAGTGGTCGATGAGGAAGTGTCAATCGGCGACTATGTGTTGAGCGGCGGAGAAATCGCCGCCCTGGTTGTCATTGACGCGGTCGCTCGTCTCGTCCCCGGGGTGGTCGGTCGCCAAGAATCGACCCGGGACGAGTCGTTCAGCACCGGACTGCTGGAATACCCCCAGTATACCCGGCCCGAGGAGTTCAGAGGGCTGCGCGTGCCCGAGGTGCTGCTATCCGGCCATCACGCCGACATTGCCCGCTGGCGACGCCGTCAGGCGCTGCTGCGGACTCGTGAGCGCCGCCCCGAGTTGTTGGATACGGCCCCCCTCAGCCTGGAAGAAAAACGCTGGTTGGCCGAGCAGGGATTATCGCCCACCTATGGCTGAACTGTACCTGGCCCTGCTCCACCACCCGGTGTACGACAAAGAGCGCAAGGTGGTCACCACCTCGATCACCAATATGGATATCCACGATATCTCTCGCTCGGCAAAAACCTATGGCGTCAAGCGCTTCTTTGTGGTCAATCCGGTTCCGACCCTGCGTGCCCTGGCCGAAAAGATCCTCGATCACTGGCAGGTCGGCTACGGCAGCACCTATAACGCGACCCGCAAAGACGCGCTCGAAATTGTTGCCCTGAGCCAACGTCTGGAGGACACCCTTGAGGCTGTGCGCCAAGAGGCTGGGGAGCGACCGCGGCTGATCGCTACCTCAGCCAGAGACGGCGGCACCCGCCTGTCGTTTGCCGCACTGCGACGCCGACTTGAGCAGGTCGGCCCCCCGGTGTTGATCCTGCTTGGCACTGGCTGGGGCCTGACCGAAGCGGTTTTGGACCAGGCCGACGACTTTCTTGAGCCTATTCGCGGCAGGGGAGGCTATAACCACCTGTCGGTCCGGGCCGCAGCGGCAATTATCCTGGATCGCCTGTTGGGGGCGCCACACTGAACGCCGCTCTCTTCGTGTTGCCATGTGGTCATCAGCGTGTGGTCGCTTGACCGACCGACAGGGGCAGGCTAAGCTGACCGGCTCTTAGACAGAGACGACCCTAGCGCTTGGCATTCAGCCATTGGCGTTCAGCGAGCATAAGGAACGAGGTTGACCGAAGGCGGGCAGGCCGGTCCCTGCTGGCCGGATTCGCCCTGCCGTGCTGACCGCCCGCGATGCGCAGAGAGGAACATGGCCATGAGCACGAGTATTGATCGGCTTGAAGCCAGCCAACTGAGAACAGACCTGCCCGACTTCAAGCCTGGCGTTACG
>WTHE01000539.1 GCA_011523315.1 Candidatus Binatota bacterium | reverse complement strand
GCCGGGTATCGTCCTGTGCCACGGGTTTACCGGTGTGCGCGAGGTGGTGCTGCCGGACTACGCCAAGGTCTTTGCCGCTGCCGGCTATGTCGCCCTGGGGTTTGACTACCGGGGGTTTGGCGGCAGTGAGGGCTCCAAATGGCGGCTGCTTCCCCTGGAGCAGATCGACGATATCCGCAGTGCGATCACCTTTCTCCAAGCCCAGGCTGAGGTCGACCCCGAACGGATTGGGGTGTGGGGCACGAGTTTTGGGGGTGGACACGCCCCGTACGTGGCCGGGGTTGATGCGCGGGTCAAGGTCGCGGTTGGCCAGGTTGGCTTCGGAGACGGGGAGCGGTTCATCAACGATGTCCGCTCCTACGGTGAACGGCTCGAGCTGGCCCAGACCCTGGAAGAGGACCGACGGCAGCGTGTCTTGACCGGCCAGGGCCAGCAGCTCGATCCCCTGGAGCTGTCTCTGCGAGACCCCCAGTCACGTGCCTTTTTACCAAAGGCGCTCGAAGCCTTTCCCCATATGCGGTGTGAGCTGTCCTGGGAAACGGCCGAAAAAACCCTGGAATACAAGCCGATTGACGTGGTCGAACGGATCTCGCCCCGAGCGCTGCTGCTGATCGGGGCGGAGAAGGATTCCATTTGCCCGATTGATGGCTATCGGAAACTGTACGAACGGGCCAAGGAGCCCAAGAAGCTGGAGGTCCTGCCCATCACCCACTATGAGATCTACGAGGGCCAGTGGTTCGAGACCTCGTCTCGGCTGGCGCTTGAGTGGTATGATCGGTTCTTCAAGTAAACCCGGGAGAGCGGCTCATCCCGGCTGACCGCTTCTCATTCAGGAGACATCGGCGTGGAATACACCCGTCTGGGACGCAGCAGCCTGCGGGTCAGCATCGCCGGCCTGGGCTGCGGCGGGCACAGCCGCCTCGGCACGGCCACCGGCAACAGCGAGCAGGAATCAATCGCCGTGGTACGCCAGGCCCTGGATTTGGGCATCAATCTGATCGACACGGCCGAGGCCTACGGCACCGAAGCCATTGTCGGCAAGGCGCTCCGGGATGTCCGGCGCGATCAGGTCGTCATTGCGACCAAAAAACTGCTGCCGGCTGACGACCATCCCGATCCGGCCGGCGCCTTCAGACGCGGCCTGGAGCACAGCCTGCAACGGCTCGGGACCGACTATGTCGATATCTACTTTCTGCACGGCGTGCGGCCCGAGCAGTACCGCTTTGCCCACGAGGTCATCGTTCCGGTCCTGACCAGCCTGCGCGAGCAGGGCAAGCTGCGCTGTATCGGCATCACCGAGGCGTTCAGCCGCGACCCCGGCCACCGGACGCTGCAACAGGCGGTGCGGGCGGACTGTTGGGATGTCATGATGGTCGGCTTCAGCCTGCTGAACCAGTCCGCCCGCAGCCGCGTGTTTCCCCACACCCAGGCTCGCAACATCGGAGTGCTGGGCATGTTTGCCGTGCGCACGGCCCTCAGCCAAACGGCCCGGCTCAGGGCCGTGCTGGCCGAGCTGAAGGACAGCGGTCAGCTGGCCGCCGAGGTGGCTGAGGCGGCCGACCCGCTCGGCTTTCTCACCCAGAGGGGCAAAGCGGCCAGCCTGCCCGAGGCCGCCTATCGCTACTGCCGCCACGAGCCCGGCATCGACGTGGTGCTGACCGGCACCGGCAAGCTCGAACACCTGCAGGCCAACGTCGCCGCGCTGCTCAAACCGCCGCTTATCGAAGAGGACGTGCGGCGGCTCTCAGACCTGTTCGGCCAAGTGGATTCGGTGTCCGGGAATTAGAAGAGTAGAATTCCCATAGCTCTCGGCTACGAGAAGCGATGAGGTAACAGTATGGATCTCAAGACCGTTGAGCACGAAGCCCTGCGTCTGTCCCCAGAGGATCGCGCCAAACTTGCCCAAAAACTCCTCTTGAGTCTCGACACCCTGTCCGAAGAAGAGGTAGAGCAGGCTTGGCTTATCGAGGCCGACCGTCGAGCGCGTGAGCTTGATAGAGGAGAGGTACAGCCCATCTCGGCAGACGAAGTTCGCCGGAAAGCGAGGGGACTCTTGCGGTGAGCTATCAGTTTCACCCAGAGGCCGAGATCGAGCACCTTGAAACCGTCGTCTACTACGAGACTCGACAAGCCGGACTTGGCGCATCCTATCTCGCCGAGTTTGAAGCTGCCTTGGAGCGGATTTGCCAGGCTCCAAACCGCTACCCAATCGAACGCAAACCGGATATCCGCCGCATGAGATTACAGCGCTTTCCGTTCACGATTCTGTATCGTGAATCCAGGGGAACAGTCCAGGTTCTGGCCGTTGCCCATCAGCGCCGTCGGCCCTTGTACTGGCTCAGCAGAGCCTGACATATGCAAGTCTTGCATTTGAAACGGAAAGCGGCGTATCGTACATGAACAGGGGATGTTGAAAGGCCGAGAAGAGCAATCTATCAACCATTAAGGAGGGGCCTATGCCACAGTTTGACACGGTTATTAAGGATGGGACGATTGTCGATGGTACCCTGGTGCCGCCGTTCCGTGGCGACATCGGGATCAAGGACGGCAAGATCGCCAAAATCGGCAAGATCAACACCAACGAGGGCGCCAAGGTTCTCGACGCCTCGGGCATGATTGTCGCGCCGGGCGCGGTCGATCTGCACGCCCACTACGACGCGCCGCTGCACTGGGACCCGTACTGCACAATCGGCAGCTGGCACGGCGTGACCTCGGTCACCAACGGCAACTGCGGCTTCGGTTTTGCGCCGGTCCATCACAAGGACGCCGACCGTTCGATGTACTCCATGGAGCGCAACGAAGCCATCCCGTTTGACGCCATGAAGGCGACCATGCCCTTCTCGTGGGAAACCTTCCCCGAGTGGATGGATCACATCGACAGCCTGCCCAAGGGCATCAACATGATCCAGCTCGTGCCGGTCACCCCGCTGGTCAGCTATGTGATGGGCGGCTGGGATCAGGCCAAGAGCCGTCAGCCCAACGAGACCGAGATGCAGGAGATCATCCGCATTCTTGACGAGTCGATGGCGGTCGGGGCCAACGGCTGGGCGGCCCAGCGCCTGACCGGCTACGGCGCGTCGGTCCAGCGGGATTACGACGGCACCCTGATGGTCTCGGACATGATGTCGGACGAGTTCTATATGCAGCTGGCCAAGGCGATGGGGAAGTACGACCGGGGCACCATCCAGTACGCCCAGAACTCGGGCGCCATTGACGAAGGCGTCGAGGGCAACCGCCGCGATATGAGCTTCGGCGGCCAGCTGGCCGAACTGGCCAAGAACCCGCTGATCTTCAACGCCGTGCTGGTCACCGACGAGAAGCCCGAGGTGTTCCGAACCATGCTGAGCGTGGTGGACGAATACAACAAGAAGGGCGTGCCGCTGGTCGCCCACGGCCTGACCAAGCGGCTCGATTTCCGCTTCTCGTTCTCGGACGAGTGGAACCTGTTTGACAATGTGGACGCCTGGCGGGAGGCGACCCTGGGCACCGAGGAGGAGCGCAAGATCAAACTCGCCAACCCCGACCTGCGCCAGTCCATGAAGGCCGAGTACGACCGCACCAAGCAGCCCAAGGCCCTGGGTGACATCGCCACCTTCATCTGCCGCAAGGTGGAGAGCGACGAGATGAGCAAGAAGTATCGGGACCGCATGGTCGGAGACATCGCCCGCGAAGAGAACAAGCATGTCGTCGATACCCTGCTCGACATCTCGGCCGCCGACAACTGGAAGACCGAGTGGCTGACCCCGATGCGCAACCAGAACCCCGAGTACTGCAAGGAACTCCTGAGCCACCGCACAGTCGCCGGTTTTTCCGACGGCGGGGCGCACACCAAGTTCCAGACCCTGGGCGCGTATGTCACCGACCTGCTGACCTGGATGGTGCGGGATACCGAGACCATCACCCTGGAGCAGGCTCACCATCATCTGAGCTACCTGCCGGCCTGGACCGCAGGCTTCAGAGACCGGGGCTGTCTGCGGGAGGGCATGGCGGCCGATATTCTGGTCTATGACCTTGAGAAACTGGCGGTCAAGCCGACCGAAATCCTGCACGACGTGCCGCCCAACAACTGGCGGCGGGTCCAGGGGGCGGACGGCTACCGCTGGATCATGGTCAACGGCGACGTGACCTTTGAGGACGGCCAGAGCACTGGCGCGCTGCCGGGCAAGCTGGTCCGCTGCAACCAGTTCTAGCTCGGACGGGCTGGGCACTGCCCGGCTTGAGCGATACCACGGGGAACCGGACTCAGACCGGTTCCCCGTTTCTTTTTGTCAGAGAAAAATCATGGCCGGGCACGCCGCCTTCGGGCCGGACAACCCATAATATCCTGGACCAGCACAGAGTCCGGGAGCGCATCAGCCTGTGCTGCAATGGAGACGCCAGGCGTCTGGTGGATCGGATCCGTATTGCGATTCCCGTCGATGACGCACGGACGG
>WTHE01000528.1 GCA_011523315.1 Candidatus Binatota bacterium | reverse complement strand
GACACGATGGTGCCATTGGTCCGTTATACGAGTGTGGCGGGCATACCGGTCGACCAGATCCTCCCTCGCGAGCAGCTCGACGCAATAATCCAGCGCACGCGTGACGGCGGTGCCGAGATCGTCGGGCACCTGAAGACCGGCAGCGCCTACTACGCGCCGTCGTCAGCCGTGGTCGAGATGGTCGGCGCGATCCTGAAGGACAAGCGGAAGGTGCTTCCGTGCGCCGCCCGTCTCGAAGGGGAGTACGGACGCAACGGAATCTTTGTCGGAGTTCCATGCAAGCTAGGTGCTCACGGTTTGGAGCAGATCTATCAGGTAGAACTCGACCGCGACGAAACGGCCGCGCTCGACACTAGCGCCAACGCTGTGGAACAACTCGTCGCGGTGCTCAGCCAGAATGGCTATTGATTTCGATCGATAGTCTACGGGCGGTCCCTCACGCCGATCCGTTACTGAACTCTCGTTCCAGGATTGCAGTGCTTGCCCAACGCCGGTGCCCGGCTCGGTTGAGCAGGAACGTGGCCACAGCGTCGCTGTGTGACTAAAGCGGCGCGCCCAAGGCCTCTGGTGTGGCAGGACACAGCAGACACTTCAGCTGCAGGAGGCGGTTCAAGCTCACCGAATCGAGGCTGATGGCGGTGCTGCCTCATAGGCGGAGACCGACACGGACGTCGTTACCGACCCGCGTCAGCGTAGCGTCCACGGCCAGCAGTTCCGCGAGCCGCTTGCGGTCGACGTGGCGTGTCTTGGGCGCCTCCCAATGCTGCGTGAAGACCCTATCCGGGCGCTCGACGCGCCACGCCTGCCTGCTCGGCGGACAGACCCGTGCCGCTGCCTTTGCGCCGCTCGTCGAGCTCCCGCGTGCAGCTATTCCGAGCTGCTTCCAGCGGTGCTGAAACGAGCCGACCGAGCGGCCCGTGAACACAGTAGTGCCGCCGGCCGGCTCGGGCTCGTAGACCAAGCGCTCGACGCACAGGGCGCTGGGCCACAGCTGCGGGGGAGTACTCATCTCGATTCAAAGAAAATCTGGCTTGACGCACTTGCTGCCATCGTGTATGCTGACTCTTCCGGCCGTTGTATGCGCCGGACAAAGGAGAACCAGAATGAAGAGACTGCTCACACTGCTCATCTTGACGCTCACAGTTACTGCGCTTTGCTTCGCCGGTTCAGTCACAGGCTATGTGACGGACGCGAAGTGTGCCAAGGCCGGCAAGGCCGGTGAAGCACACGCCGGTTGCGCGAAGGGCTGTATTGGTGGCGGCGAGGCGGCTGTGATCGTGACTGAAGACGGCAAGATCTACGAAGTGGCCGACCAGGACAAGGTCAAGGGGCATGCCGGCGCGAAGGTCACTGTCATGGGTAAAGTCGAGGGAATGAAGATCTCCTCGATTGACAGCGTCAAGGCCAGCTAGCAGAGTCCCGCAACACCTCTCTGTTGCCTTAAATTGCATAGAGGTTGTTTGACGCCGGGTGTCCACGCTGTGGCAGCCCGGTTTGCCCGGGAGGTGGGCTTCATCTCTCGGGCCACCCCTTTTTCGGCTGACCCGGTCCGAGGATTTGTGCGTTAGGCCTAGGGCTTGTCGCAACAAGGGACGTCCCAGTTTGCTCTTGGTTGCCGGAGGTCGTGGTTACCCCGAGACCAGAGCTAGGGAGTAAGTGTATCTTTGACACGATCCTCTTGGGGATCGAAACGGCGATTATCATACGCGAGGGCCCAAGCTTTACTTTCAGCCTGAAAGGGAGCGGTATCCCCGATTCGACCCTGAAAGAGTTAGAGAGAATCCTTCAAGGAGTCGGCAAAGCGGATCGAGTGATCGCAGAGGCATATATGAAAAGCGCGATCTATCATGCGATGCAGGCTCGTAGCCGCAGTCCGGGGAGTGGGCATTTGAACCGCCTCAGCAACGGTCTTCGGGAGGCTGTTGACCGATTCAATCGGTAAATCCGATGAGCGAGTCCCAGCAAATCCAGAATTTGGATCGAGAGTCGGATCCCGCTAGATCACCGAGCTGCGCATCTCGCATCGTGCAAGAGGCGTTGTAGCGACCGAGGCGCTTCGGGCTCAGCTAGTGCAACCTGCCCTTGTTCGCCCGCTCCAGTATCGTCATCGAGCCGTGGCGGGCGGCTACCCAGTCTGTCAACCGGGACTTGGTGGCTGACCATAGCGCGGACGACAAGATCTTGCAAGCTGGCAGGTTCGTCTTGGGGAACACCGGCGGGGCTCCGGACACCAATCTCAGACCGGTGCCGAAGGCCCGGGCAAACGCTAAATTCGAGGCAGCGACCTGCATTGTCCACTCTGTCTGCGGAGCCTCTTGCAAGAATGCCTCGGCGCAGCTGTTTGATGCGGCAGAGCTGCGGCACCTACACTCACTGCCTCAACATCAGCAGCAAAGATACACTCGGGAGCGGTCGACGGTCGACGAAGTCAACGCGGAGGGACTTGGAATCTGCACGCAGACTTTGGATTGCGAGGATCTGTGCCGCATGGAGACCAGCGTCGAATTCTTAAGCAAGCTGAACGTCGACACCAACGGGGCGGTGCCCAAAGAAGCGTGAGCACGTCCCCTGCGGAGTTGGTTCGGCAACTTCTGGACTGGTACCACACCAGCCACCGAGACCTGCCGTGGCGCCGCAACGCGGATCCATACCGCGTCTGGGTCTCCGAGATCATGCTGCAGCAGACCCGGGTGGAGGCTGTGCTGCCCTATTACGAGCGATTCCTCCAGCACTTCCCGACGGTCGAGTCTCTGGCGATGGCACCTCGACAGGAGGTCTTGGCCAACTGGGCTGGCCTGGGCTACTACCGTCGCGCGCGCATGCTGCACGATGCTGCGAAGCGAATAGTTCGCGACTTTGGAGGGCAATGGCCCGCCGACTACCGCACCATGCGCAGCCTTCCAGGGATCGGAGAATACACGGCGGCTGCGATTGCGAGCATCGCGTTCGACCAGCCAAGAGCGGCGCTGGATGGCAACGGGCTCCGTGTGCTGGCGCGGTTCACGGACGACCGAAGGGACATCCGTGGCGCAGCATGCAGGCGGGCACTGCAGGTGCTGGCCGGATCTTTGATGGAGACTGTGTTACCAGGCCAGCGTGGTGCGTTCACGCAAGCTCTCATCGAATTAGGTGCGACAGTCTGCATCCCCCGTGCTCCGCGATGCCTGAATTGCCCCTGGAAAGCTGCGTGTGCGGGGTTCGCTTCGGGAACTGCTCCTGAGCTCCCCGTCAAGGGCCGGCACCGGACGCTGCGTAGGGTCGAGCTCTCGATTGTCATCGCGAGGCGCGGCAACCGGGTGCTGGCGCGCGAGCGACCGGCCGACGCGTCAATCATGCCCGGCTTCTGGGAGTTGCCAACGGTCGAAGGGCTCTCAGGGGCGTTGCCCGACCCATGGCCGGTCGGCCTGCGGGAGGTGAGTAGGCTGGGTGCATTCTCACATGCGATCACGAACACAAGCTACGCATGCCAGGTGTACGAGGCACACGCCGAATCGAGTCGGGTGTCGGGCTACCGCTGGGTCGCGGTGGCGGATCTACGCCGCAAGCCATTGGCGACGATCAGTAAAAAGGCCCTCCGATTCGTGGCCGGCACCATCAACTAGGGTGAAGTGCCCTAGCCCGGGCTCAGACTCAATCCTGCAGCGCCGAGCCAGCGATCGCGGACCTGTGTTGCGTGACCGCGCCCAAGCTGCCGGCGTAGTCCGAGATCCCGCGAAACAGGTACTCCGCCACCTCTTCCCGAAATGACGACTTGCGCATGAGTCCCTCGTCCGACCGATTGCTGATGAAGCCGATTTCCACCAGGACTGCAGGCATTTCCGCGTCGATGAGGACAATGAACGGTGCCTTGCGTATCCCGCGGTCCTTGATGCTGGACGAGTGTTTCGAGATTCCGGAATGAAGCCGTGATTGGACTCGAGCGGCAAACTCCTTGGACTCGTCAATGTTGTCCTTACGGGCGATCTTGGACAGCAGGTCCTCGAGCTCGTGAACCGATCGCCTCGAAGCCGCATTCTCGGCCGACGCCACTCCCAGTTCCCAGGCGTCCGAAGTGAAATCGAGATAGTAGGTCTAGATCCCGCGCACCCTGGTGCTCCTTGCCGAGTTGCAATGGACGGAGATCATAAGGTCGGCACCCCTCTCGTTCGCGGCCTTAGTGCGCTCTTCGAGGGGCACGAACACGTCCGACTCGCGGGTGTAGAGAACTTCTGCTCCCAGCTTCTCGTGCAGCAATCGACCCAACCGCTTTGAGACGTCCAGAACGACGTCCTTCTCTTTGAGCCCCCCTTGCCCGACCGAGCCGGTGTCGTGGCCACCGTGACCCGGATCGATCAGGATCCGACTGAGCTTGAGGCCGAGCGCCCGTGTCAGGCTGTGCTTGCCGTCCAGAGTCGCTTGTGCCGCGCGCGGTGCGAGTGGCTCGGACCGCGCAGGGTCCAGGGCC